>WAQR01000120.1 GCA_015520145.1 Candidatus Hydrothermarchaeota archaeon | reverse complement strand
TAAATGACGGATATCCCACCAGGTTCCAGCCAGAGTTAATATTGATTGTCGTTGAATTGGGTACAGCGCCAGATACTTCCAGGGTATCAGGTGCGGTCATGTATATCCAGTACCCGTATTCCGGCAAAATCTCTGTCAGCGGGTCACGCAGGTCTGTTGACCTCTTCCAGCCGTTACCAATCCATGCGTATACAATTGAATAGTTGCCCTCAATCGACGCCAGGACGGATTGAAGGCTCGTGTTCTCGGGTACAACAGGTATGGATATCAGGTTCCAGCCAGGGGAGAGGGTGAGGTTATAGGCTGCTGTGGTAGGAGGCACGGTAAAGTATACCTGCTCACTGGTGCTCATGCTTCCGATTGTATCGTTGCAGCTGAAAATTATGTTGTTATCCCCACCAGGTACAGAAACCAACGCATAAAAATGTGTCGAGGAATCGTTATTCATTGTCTGGTTCATGCCGCCGTTTAGAGAATACCCGCACCAGCTTGCATTCTCGTTGAGTGTTACATTTGCCCACACAGACGTTGTGTTGTAGGTTTTGTTCAGTGGTGACTCGATTGTTATATGCGGTGCCTGGTTCAGCTTTGCGACAAATACATCCATGCCGCCAGCATTGCTTGCCTGGAACGGAGATGCGGTCGGGAAGTCTGTAGAGTTTGTTCTGCCGATTAAATATATATTTCCAGTGCTATCCACGCGGATGCTCCACCCGGTATCCTGCTTGCTCCCACCAAGGTATGAGGAGTAGACGAGGGATGTGCCCGATGGATTTATCTTTGTAACAAATACATCCTTGCCGCCAGCATTGCTTGCCTGGAGCGGAGATGCGGTCGGGAAGTCCGTGGAGTCAGTATATCCTGTTATGTATGCGTTTCCAAAGCTGTCTGCGGCAAAGCCCCAGCCGTAATCGAGCCCTGTTCCGCCAAGATATGTGGAGTAGACGAAACCTGTACCTGAGGCATTCAGCTTTGTGACAAACGCATCCATAGATCCGCCACCATAGCCTGCCTGGAGCGGAGATGCGGTCGGGAAGTCCGTGGAGCTGGTTTTACCTGTCGCGTATGCATTTCCCTGGCGGTCTACGGTAACGCCATGACCGTAATCTGGCCCTGTTCCGCCAAGATATGTAGAATAGATGAGGCCCGAACCTGAGGCATTCAGCTTTGTGACAAACGCATCCATAGACCCGCCACCATAGTCTGCCTGGAGCGGAGATGCGGTCGGGAAGTCCGTGGAGCTGGTATAACCGCCGATATACGCGTTTCCAGAGCCATCTATATCGATGCTCCAGCTGCCGTCATCACCCGTTCCGCCAAGATATGTGGAATAGATGAGGCCAGAGCCTGTGGCATTTAACTTTGCGATAAATACATCCATGCCGCCAGCATTGCTTCCCTGGAACGAGGATACCACTGGAAGGTCTGTGGAGTTAGTCTCTCCTGCGATATATGCGTTTCCAGAACTATCTATATCGATGCTCCAGCCGCAGGGGTAATCATAACCCGCCCCACCAAAGTATGTGGAGTAGACGAGGCCCGAGCCTGTAGCATTCAGCTTTATAATAAACGCGTCCTTATCACCTGCATAGCTCCTATCGAACGCGGATGGAGTCGTCGGGAAGTCGGGCGAGTAGGTATACCCTGTTGCATACACGTTTCCTGAGCTGTCGATAGCAATATTGCCGCAGCCGGACTCATTATTGCTTCCGCCAAGGTACGTGGCATAGATGAGTCCCGACCCCGTGGCGTTTATCTTTGCGATAAATACATCCTTATTACCTGAGTTGTTTCCCTGAAACGGAGATATGGTCGGGAAATCTGTGGAGGAGGTTGTTCCTGAGACATATATATTTCCAGAGCCATCTACTGCAAGCCCCTGTCCTACATCACTGCCTGTTCCGCCAAGGTACGTGGCGTAGATAAGAGCCGGGTCGATAATAAGCGTTTTTTCCCTGTCGTAATCACCAACCTGAAAACCATACTCGGGCTGCCCTGATTGTGAAATCGTATACGCAGCAGGTACTTCAACCCTCGTGCCGTTGATATCCTGATAGGCCACTGGCCTTGTGAATTTAACAGTACCTTGCTCGGTCTCTACATCCAGCCCGCCGTATTTATTCACACTTAGACGTGTTGAACCATCTATTTTCATCTTTATATCGCTAACCGATGCCCGGGGATGAACTGTAAAGACCTTCTCTACATTGTTCCCGTGGGCTATAAGTTTGAGTTCTATGCCCTCGTAGACTTCACCTACATTTACCTCCTGCCAGGTCGGTATGTCTGTCCTCCAGTCGTCGCTGGCTCCAATAAAATAATTAACCTTTGTTTCTGCTCTCCCTATCCCTTTTAATTCTAATACTCTAAAGGATTGTCCTGGAACCTCCTTTATTACAATCAGTCCTGGCTCTGACCGCTCCTGATATCCTGTGCCTGGATGTGACGGTTGTGACTTTATAAGACTATAAACAATCTCTCCATCGCCTGTTATAAATACCCTGCCTGCAAATGTATCGGCATAATATCTTACGTTTCCAGCTATCTGACCCGTGTTTTCTATAAATGGTATCTGGAGTGAATAGAGACTGCCAAGATCACCTGGCTCTCTTTTAAACCCATCCGGGGGCGTGCTCGATAGCTGAAATCCTTCGCCACCACCATCACCTGTACCTGAGACCGCCCCGATGAATATTATATCCAGAAATACCAGTACTACCAGACACACCCGCATGTGATTGAAACCCATTAATATCACCTTTTTTAGATATACAACATATGAAGATATTATAATATATATGATATGTACTGAAATAAATATATTGTTGTTGTGTCCAGGTGTCTCCTCCCTGGTTGAATGATATATCCTCCAAATTCACCTGCCTTAACAGGTATCTACCAGTCCTCTCCGAATGAGTGACTAACGAAAGAGCGACTTTTGACTTTGAGTTTATGCATACTTCGTCCTGAGCCCGCAAACCTGTCTCGATTTGCCATCTCCCCTCGTATGTAGGGGTTATGTTATCAGATAAGGGTGCGTGTTCAAAACATATTTCTCAAAATACAGGCTCAAATAGAAGGAAAAGGAGCAAAAATGAAAAGATATTTGCGGTTCCACTATTATATCTAACAAAAGTATCTAACGAAAAGTGAAGTTAATCAAAATCCTCTATAAATATCTACCTACCTTGTTAAGTTTTCAGCATAGGTAATAAGAAGTCGCTATCTGGTGTATCAAGTCGATCAAATCTATACCTACGGGAGGGTTATTGGGATATGAGTAATGGCAGATTAAATTGGCAGGCAGGTATTTTTGGAATAGCAGCTATAACCGGATTTCTGATTTATTTATCTGTGGGATCCCCTCACCATTTTTTTAATCATTTCTTTATTGGCATCTCTTTTGGTTTATTGGTTTTAATTGTTCTTTCTTTAAGGGGGATGAATACCATTCAATATGAATACTCGGTCCCACTCATTTTCTGGATGTTTGCGATAATACCTGAATTTCTCGCTGATGACAAGGGGCATCAGGGATGGACGAATATCTTCTTGTTTCATCAACAGGCGGATCATATCCTGAATGGATATCCGTTGATATTGGTTTTGTATTTTTTAGTTTCAATAGGGGTCCTGGTAATTTATTTGAAAGTCAGGAGGAGTTAAAATATTTAATCTCGTTACATTGTATGTGTTCAGCACACTTTCCAAGCGACCTCCGGGTGTGGATTTAAGCCTGGGTATTTCCATGTAACCTGGTGGCTCATCACCGTTTCATGAGTTCCCCTACCATTCTCGTATCTCGCAGGCCTGGCCTCAGGTTCTGAAGAGGACTATTCGCACAGGCAGAGTTTGATAGAACCGAAATTGATGGTTATTGATGGTTATTGAAACTTTTGGTAACACATTTCCTGGAATTAACGAGTATTAAAAAGCTGCCTGCAAAAAATACGAATACATTGAAATCGACAAGCCCGGTCTCAATTCCGACAAGGCTGTAGGAGAGAAGGAACGCAAAGATCGCAATCCCGACAGCACTGTTTGTTTTTGCAGCAGTATAGGCCATCTTGAGTATGCCGCCAAATGCGGCCATAAAGGCAATAATACCCACGATTCCAAAATCGAGCACCACAGTCCCAAGGAGGGTTGAAGTCATCGAGATGTCCTGTACCCCAAACATCCTCGCGACAATCGTCCTCGGTCCAAGCCTGGGTCCTGGTATGAAATGGAAAAAAGATGAGAATGTAGCAAGCATTGTAGTACCGTGGTTAACTCCAAAAGGCCAGAACCTGTTTATCAGATAGTCATAGACACTCAACGTGAGCCCAACCCTCCTGGCGATAATTTCAAAGAAACCAACTGAACTCCCTTCTGCCATACCCCTGTAATAGCCGAGGAGAGATATGGCAAATATAGCTGAAAAAAATACCAGCAGTATCTCTGTAAGTCCTATAAGCCTAGTATCTCCTGTATTTGACCCTCCAACTCGTCTCAAAGACTCGGGAGGTACAGTCGATGGTATTCTCGTCTTTGACCCTCCCATATACATAGCAATACTGCATCCAAGAAGAGATACGATAATCTGCGTCCTGTACCCGAGAAGTGCTATCAGGCCGGTTGTTGCAATCAAGGTAAAAATGGCATACATACGCGCCTCTTTAAGTTCAAGTTTTTTTTCCCTAAATCTTCTGCCGATAATAGCTATTGTAAGTATCCCTCCCGGGACAATCAGGGTCGAAAGCATGGTAAAGGTAACGCTTAAATGCCTTTTTGCAGCAGGATCAAAAAGCGGGACAGCTCCTGCCTGGAGCACATCGTAGACGAGTGACAGCACCCCGACTGTAAGTAAAAGTACTGCAACTTTCTCGGCCCTATCTTCAAGATATATCTTATTATAATCTATTTTAAATCTCAAGAAACTGAACACAAAAAACAATATCCCTATAAGTATGGAAAAAAGCCCGAGGTTCGAGATGCGGTAACTGCTAACCGCAATGAACGAGAGATAAACAAACGGGAATATAAAAATGGGATTGAAGATGTTTTTTGATAGAAAACTTCCTTTAAACCTTGTATTGAGTGAATCCAGGGGCTGCCACAGCTGCCCAGGGTAGAGACACGGGACCATTTTAATAAACCTGTATGATGCAGAATTAAAAAATGCTGCCTGTAGAATCTCTGAAAACCTGAGCAGGTATGTGTAGGTTTTGCTGTTCAAAAACGAGGCAAGGACAAATCTAAAACATACAGCAGCAAACCTTATAGATATGCTCTGGGATATCATTTCAGGTCCTCTAGACTTGCGATATGGTACCCTTCAAGTTCTCCTGGCATTGACCTGTAGCCTGCATATAACACCGTCCTGCTGACAACTACCTTCTCTGCATCAATATCCAGTTTTTCAAGCTCCGACAGTTCTGCAAGCCTCAGCCTGATTATGACTTCATTGCCGCTGCTCTGGAGTATGCCGTAATATTTCACATAATATAAATCGCCAAATTCATTGAATATATCCTGGGCGCTTTTGGATGGGTTTATAAAAGATATGTCGGCAGGCATCGAACTCGAACCCCCAATTAACAGGTGGTCGCTCCCAAGTTCCTCTTTCCTGGCTTTGAGATAGTCTATGAATTCTGTGCTGCTGTTGAAGGTCATTGGCCCGGTATAGATTGGGACGACATAATTGTCAAGCGGTCTGAAAACCAGTTTTGAAGCAGCCACATCTTCGAGATATCCCATCGAACCGCCTATCCAGATTATCTCTGATCCCCCCCGCATCTTGAATGCGAATGCCCCGCTTCGCGTCTCTATGATAAGCCCACGCGACTCAAACTCGTTTTCGTCAGATATCCATTTTCCCCTGATATCAGCTTCGACAAGAAATCCCTTCTGATCAAGTCTCTGATAGGCCTGGATCGCATTATACATCTCATCTCCGCCAAATTCGAAGTCTTTTATCAGGACCTTTGTTCCAAAAGAAACTGCCAGAAAAACAATCACCAGAACAACAATAAAATCTATAAGGTTAATACCTGCAATCGTCCCCTTTTCTGTATCGAGAATCTTCATTTTTTGACCTCTGACAGGGCGAAATAGGCAAGATTGATCACGAATATCGTAAAGATTATCAGTTTAAAAATGTTATTGAATGCGGTTACGTGCAGGTACGACTCACCAAATATCGTGTACATGATGTTTACAAACAGAAAGTACAGCCTGTCAAACACAAACAAAAATTTCTCAAAAATCCCCCTGTAAAGGAGAAAGATGTTCCTGCCAAAAAGATCGACACTGAACAGGATATAGAGTACCACCGTCTGTATGAAAGTCAACCCGACAGCCGTTCCGAGTATCTCCAGAAATTTCTCTATACGTTTTTTGAGCATCTCCATTGAAATGAAGATATATTATAATCCCATTAAAAACCTTTCGTATAGGCGGCGGCGTATACGGCGTATACTCAGCGTATAGGGCGTTCCAATCATCTCACTTGACTTTGCCACTTAGTGCCTAAAGAAAGTGGGATAAATGACGTAGTGCCATATATTCCCACATGAAATCAACAACAATATCTTTAGGCGGAATAGCCTTGTTGGACAAGGCAGAAAAAGATTTTGGTTTCTGGTGATTTCGTGCACCAGTACGGCGATAAAAACCTGGGTTTGCGGTGGTGAAAGGCTGTTTGGCAAATACTGTCAGGGTACAAAATTAGCGGGAGCTATGGTCAAAGTGGCGAACTTAAGTGCTATTCATCAGAAAGTTCAAGTTCGTCCTCTTCAAAGTATGCCCTGATCTTGTTCATGTCCTCTATGGCTGGAGAAAGAAAATCAGGAAACCAAAGAGTTAAATATTCTAATTCACACTATTATAGTTATGACTCGTAAGTTTTTTGACAGGGAAAAGGAACTGAAAATCCTAAACGAGATATGGGACTCTGACAGATTTGAATTCATGATAATCTACGGCAGAAGGAGGGTTGGAAAAACAGACCTGATAAAAAAATTCTGCAAAAACAAAAAATCAATTTATTACCTATGTTCCAAAAGAAAGATGCAGTACAACCTCAAAAAGTTTTCAGAAAAGGTTTGCGATTTTATAGGAATCCCACCTGTTGTTTTCGGAAGCTTTCAGGAAGCATTCGACGCTTTGCTGAAGAATAACAGAAAAATTGTCATTGCAATAGACGAATTCAGCTATCTCATAAAAAGGGATTCGGGAATTCTTTCTGACTTTCAGGAGATAGTTGACGAAAAACTGAAAGACAAAAATGTGAAACTCATTCTTTGCGGCTCAAGCATAGGTATGATGGAAAGCAGGGTTCTTGGAAGCGGGTCACCTCTCTACGGCAGGAGCACCAGACAGCTCAGGCTGAGGCCGTTCACTATAGAGGATACAATGAAGTGGTTCCCCCACATCAACATTGAAGAGACTGTCAGGATATATTCTGTTACTGGAGGTGTAGCAAAATACCTTGAATTTTTTTCAGGAAAAAACGTTGCAGAAGAGATAAAAAACCGTTTTTTCGACCCGTCCTCATTCCTATTCTCGGACGCCCTCTATCTTCTTTCAGAAGAGCTAAGGGATTATTCGACGTATATGCAGATTCTGGAGGCAATATCTCTGGGGCATACAAAAATTAATGAGATAGGAAACTACTCATTCGTGCAGCCAAAAGACGTGTTTTTTTATCTCAAAAATCTCTCGTCTCTAGGGATTGTGAAAAGAATTGTTCCTGTTTTGTCGCCGCGAAAAGCCAAGAGAGGCATATACACCATAGATGACAACTATTTCAATTTCTGGTTCAGATTTGTTTCGCCGTTCCAGGCAGAAATAGAGAGTTTTGACGAAGAGATTGCAATGAAGAATTTCAAAAGAAATTTCAACACCTATCTCGGCGGAATATTTGAGAAGTTATGCTTTGGTTTTCTGAAAAGTCTAAATCTCATCAATTATACGAAAATCGGCAGGTGGTGGCACAAGGACAGGGAAATAGACATAGTCGCATTGAATGAACAGAAGAAAGAAATCCTTTTTGCGGAGTGCAAATGGAAGGAAGAGGTGAATGCAGAACGAGTTTTTAAAGAATTAAAAGAAAAGGCAGGATACGTGCAGTGGAATGATGGCAGGAGAAAGGAGCATTATGCAATATTTGCCAGGTCATTCAGGAACAAGGATGTAGATGGGATAAAACTTTTTGATTTGAAAGACCTGGAAAACCTGGAAATAAAGATGTAAGTAAACGTGTCCAAAGAGAATTCTGAAGAACGTCTGGGCATTGCAGATGTATTACTCGGAAACAATTTATAGTCAATCACAAATTTTATTGTCCCTTATACTTACTATCGCTTTTAATGTTAGACAGGTTGAGACCCCGACTGTTATAGCAGGTCAGGGTCCGATACCGGTGCTTCTGAGGCGGAGGGAAAACGCGGTTTGATTTCAGGCTCCAGTCCCCAGGGGAGTATCCTTCCTGCAGCTTAGGGTATGCATTATGTAATTGTCTGCACTGACAGTTTTGCACTCCATCCCCCGGTCATTAAAAAACTCCTCGTTGAGGTAGGCGAAGTGATCGCTATAGACCTTCCCCTCGCTGTGTAGGAGCTTGATGGTGCAGGTGCCGCCTTTGTCCTCTATCTGGACGTCCTCGAAGAAATTCAGGGTCCTCAAAAGATCGCAGAAGCTTTCCAGAAGCTCCAGGAAGCCCATGTCGTCCACATGTTTGCCGGTGGTCACAAGAAGACCCAGCTCGTAGACCTTCTCCTCGGCGATTCTGTTCCAGTGGCCTTCCAGCGTGTGCTTGATGGTCCTCCTTGGGAACATTGCCAGGCTTGGGAAGTCCAGAACCTCCATCCTCTGGCGCTGTATTGGATTCAGCTTTGAGATGGTGCCTTCACCATCCAGGACATCAAGTGCTGCTTCCAGGACTTTTTGCTGTGAACCATACTTCTCCAGCTTTTCTTTCAGTATCGCCCAGTGTTTCTTTGAGATGGTGGTGGAGATGCGCCTTTTTTTCATAAGTCTGATTTAACTCCACATGAATAAAAATCTTTCCACATAAAAACACATATTGTACACACCTGTGCATATATATGTTGATAAAATTTTTATCAATGCACATAAGAAGAAGAAATATTACCATGCAGGAGAACAGAGTGACTTTATCATTGAGAGGTGTTTATCTTTTAACAGTTTTGAGTCTACTTATTCTTTCAGGAGAAGTTGCAGCAGCAACACCGGTAAGCTCATGCCAGGTCATATCCACATCAGGTGTTTATGTGCTGGCAGGTGATATACTGAACAGTGGTCAGAATGTCTGCATAGATATCACAGCCAGCGATGTAGTCTTTGATGGTGCAGGTTATACAATAGATGGTATTGATAGCTCCAGCACCTATGGTGTATCTGCCAGTGGTGGAGCAACACTCAGTAACATCACAGTTAAGAACGTGGTGTTGACAGACTGGGGAACTGGTATATTATATCAGGACACATTAAACAGCAGTATAATAAACACTACAGTCAATTCCAGCACCCAGCATGGTATTCAGCTACTCAACATACAAAACAGCACATTCATAAACAACACGGTAGGATACAGTGCTCAGGATGGTTTCAATATTATTAATACCAACAGCAGCACTTTCACAGGCAACAACATTTCCAGCAATACCGGTTCAGGGATTTACTTTTCCTCCAGCAGTCAGCTTACTGTTGATAATAATATATTTGATTCAAATTCAGCGGGGCTTTACCTTGACTCTTCCAGCAGTAACACAATAACTGACAACACCTTCAAAATCAACACAGGATATGGTCTCTATGTAAAATATTCAGAAAATAACCTCATCTACAACAATATATTCAACAACACAGCCAATACTTATATTTACAATTCCGGAACCAATAGCTGGAACACTGCCAAGACTCCAGGCACAAACATTATAGGCGGGACTTATCTCGGGGGTAACTACTGGGCAACTCCAGATGGCACAGGTTTAAGCCAGACCTGTGTTGATGCTGATAGAGATGATATCTGTGATTCCATATTAGCCCTGGGGTCAAATAATGTTGATTATCTTCCTCTGGCGAGAGCATCGAACCCTGAATGCAGAGTAATCTCCTCACCTGGCATATATACTCTTGGAGCAGATATACTGAATAATCCGTCAACCTGTATAGAGATAACCTCCGGTGATGTAGTCTTTGATGGTCGGGGGCATACTATAGATGGCTCGGGCTCTGGTTATGGGATATACGTTAATGGCACTTCTGCACTTACCAATGTCACGGTAAAGAACGTGGTGGCAACGGACTGGGACTTCGGGATATCTTATCTGAATACCGAGAACGGGAGTATATTAAACAACACTCTCAGTTCCTCCACCTGGCACGGCATCGAGATTGTCAATTCCAACCACAGCATGTTTATAAACAACACCGCCACGGGCAACAGTTTTGATGGGATAGTCCTCATTAATTCTCACAACAACACCATCAAAAACAATACAGCTGTCTCCAACTCCAGGTACGGAGTCCATTTTTTCGACTATTCTACCAATAATATCCTTACAGGCAACATAATAAAATTTAACGTTCAGCGTGGAATTTATGTACGATCTTCCAGCGGTAATCTCATCTATGATAACCT
>WAQR01000119.1 GCA_015520145.1 Candidatus Hydrothermarchaeota archaeon | reverse complement strand
GTGATTACAAAAGATAATGCACCCGTGGTTGTGGACGCAGTTATATATATCAGGGTCACTGACCCTGTTAAGTCAGAGTTTGAGGTCTCAAATTATATCACTGCGACAATGTACCTTGCCCAGACAACTCTAAGATCTATTGTCGGGAACATGGAACTGGACGAGGTTTTGTATAACAGGGCAAAGATAAATTCGACTGTCCAGACCGTTCTGGATGAAGAGACTGATAAATGGGGTGTAAAGGCAGAAAGTGTTGAGATCAGGGAGGTGATGCCTGCTGCTGAGGTTAAGATGTCTATGGAAAGGCAGTCTGCCGCAGAAAGGGAGAGGCGGGCGATGATACTCTCAGCCGACGGTAAAAGGCGTTCGGCAATACTTGAAGCAGAAGGCGAGAAACGGGCGATGATATTGAAAGCTGAAGGTGTAAAACAGAAAAAGATCCTCGAGTCCGAAGGAGAGGCAAAGGCATTTGCAATAAGGTCTGCCGGTGCAGAGACCCTCGGCCACAAGGCACTTACCACACTGTCCCTGGATACCTTAGGGAAACTGGGTGAAGGGGCGAGCACCAAATTTGTGATACCCTTCCCGATAGATGCACTTGTAAGGGGCGCTGCCGCGAAATACCTCGGAGTTATTGAGAAACCAGACGAATCAAAAATCACACTCCAGGATATCAGAAACGGCATGGACGAGATAGAAAAGATAATCCTGGAGTCCGGGGTTACAAGGGAAGTGGAAGAGGCTGAGAGAGCGGCCAGAGATGAGGCGAAAAGGTCAGTTGACGAGATCCCGCCTGAAATCGAAAGCACAAAAGAATTGAAAGAAGACACATCAGGAGGTTCTTCGAAGGACCTCCTTGATGAAATGTTTAGAAAGGATGGAGAATGATGACTACCCTAAAAACGAAAACAATAAATATCTGAAAAGACAAAGTAGAAGATACAAAGGGGGGATCATTAGATGTTAACAGATGCAATCATGTTCGCGTTAAATGTTGCTTTGGTAGTAATTGTTTTCTCAATCTTATTATATTACCTGGCAAATAGCAAAAAACTGGACGAGCTTTCCAGGAGAATCTTACTTGTAGGTTTCTTTCTATCGGTACACGAACTCACCTTTTTCCTGCTCAATCCCTTTGTCTATGAGCTGACAAAGACCATATTTTACATGACTTTATTTTATGTACTGATATATCTCATAACAGTGAATAAAGAAACCAATAAAAGACTTATGGAAGCAGAAGAACTTGGGAACGAACTAAAAAGAAGAGTTGAGAGGAGAGTAAAAGAGAATATAGGTACTCTTTAAATTTCTAAAAAATAAAAAAGAAGGGAGTGGGTGTGGGAAGAAGCCAATACCCATTTACAGGTCGCTTCCTCTGACCCTTGTACCGACATTCATATCCCGGATATTGAATATATAGTCGTCAATATGTTTCTCTGTAAAATCAATTCCGGTCTTCTTGAAGAACGCCGGCCATCCGATCCTGTCTATCCATTCACCCATCCGTTCATGTGGCCTTGCATCCTCTTTCCATGCATTGACAATCTTTTTCACCATGGCAATGGTCTCAGGCCATCTCGGCGGGTTATTTGGCAGGAACGGGATCGCCAGCCTGGAAAACGCCGGTCCGCCACGGGTGTTTGAGACCTTTCCTCCAACCCAGATAGAAACGCCGTCGTTTTTCGCATCTGCCAGAGGGAGTCCTGGACATAGCCCATAACAGATGCCGCAATACATACATTTCTCACCATCTATTGTGACGCTTTTTGTAGTACTGCCGTCAGGGTTCTTTATCATCTTGGGCTTAATCGCGTATGTCGGACATGCTGCGATTAGAGACGGTATTTCACACGCCTTTACTAAATCGTCCTTTACGACTGGAGGAACTCTGTGCATCCCCAAAAGTGCTATATCCGAGCAATGTACTGCCCCGCACATATTCAGGCAGCCTGATACTGCAATATTCAGCCTGGAAGGCAGATTATCAGACTTGAACTCCTCGAACAGCTCGTCACAAACCGCCTTTGCGATTCCTGGAGAATCCGTTGCAGGAGTATGGCAATGCACCCAGCCGGTACACTGCACAATGCTGTGCATCGAGTCTCCAGTCCCTCCAACCGGGAGTCCCAGACTCTCGACTTCCTCTTTTAATTTATCCACATCTTCTTTTTTTGGAATGATCCAGTCTATACTGTGTCTGCTCGTGAATTTTAGTGCGCCTTCACAGTATTTATCTGCTATATCGCAGAGCTGCCTTATTGTACTAGAAGCAATAAATTTCGGTGCTCCTGTCCTTACAGTGTAGACCTCATCGCCGGTTTTCGAAACATGCTTGAATACCCCTGGTTC
>WAQR01000118.1 GCA_015520145.1 Candidatus Hydrothermarchaeota archaeon | reverse complement strand
TGCCAGTTTTACAATACCGTACCGCAGGTGGAGGCGATTGGGAAGCTTTTCTGTGAGGAGTTCGTGGAGAACCTGAAAAAGCTCTCCAGCATGGCTGAAGGTGAGATAAAAGAAGGTGCCAGGCTTCTTGAACACACACACAGGCTCACCTTGGAGAGGGATCTGGAAGAGCTGACCGAGGAGCTTGCTGTAGAATTTACAAGGCTCTTTAGAGGTCTAAAACCAAAGTACGGCCCACCTCCGCCCTATGAGTCGGTCTACATGGGTGAGGGCCGGGTTATGGGCGAGAGTACGCAGGAGGTTAATAATATTTACCTTGAGGCAGGCTTTGCGCTGACAAAGGAATACGGCGGCCCGCCGGACTACATAGGAACAGAGCTCAGGTTCATGTCACTTGCAAGCTACCGCGAGGCCGAGTGCTGGAAGGACGGTGACAGGAATGAAGCTGCGAGATTTCTCAAAATAGAGGACAGGTTCCTAAAAAGGCATATGCTCAAGTGGATTCCCGGTTTCTGTGATACCATGTTTGAAGAGGCGAAAACCGACTTTTACAAAGGGGTAGCCAAACTCACCAGGGGTTTCCTGACGTTAGATACCGAGCAGATAGAGGAGCTACTTCAAGTACTGGAGGAAGAAGAACAATGAAGGAGATGGAGCTTGCCATAGCTATCCACGGCCATAACGCCCCGGGACTTGCACTGGGTGTCAGAATGGGTAAGATTGCCTACAGGCTGCTGGATACGAAAAAGCATGGGAGAGGGCTCACAGGTGTTGTTGAAACCAAGATCTGCCTCCCTGATGCCCTTATCGCAGTCGCGGGGACGACACCTGGAAACAATAATCTCATAATCTACGATATAGGTAAACTCGCGGTTACCCTGGCGATATACGAGACAAGAATTGGTTATAGAGTATCTTTGAGAAGTAAGGCAGCAGAAATCGACGATGCCGCAGATAAGTTCATGCACAGGAAGGGAAAGCTTGGCAAGGAAGAGAAAGATAGACTGGCGGACATATTCCTCAACCTGGATGAGAGGTACCTCAGGGTGGAAAAAGTGAAGTTAACCCTCCCTCTAACATCCCAAAAAACCCCTATTGCCAGGTGCGGTGCTTGCGACGAACTCCAGCCTAACGGCTACATGCAGGACGGGCGCTGCAGGCTTTGCCTGGATGACGGGTATTTTGAAAGAGTATCGACCCATAGGAAGGAATAGCCGGGATTACTCCTCCACACAGGCTTAATCCAGGCCTTAAATAGCGTTAATTTTAAATGACGTAGATGTATTAAAAGAATCTGTTGGTGGGATCATGAATGAATAAGCTCATCCTTCTAGGTCTTTTGATTACTGCATTGACCGCATTGATTAGTGCAGGATGTCTTGACACTGAAAATGCTGTCAAAATAGACCTTCATGAAAACACAACAACTGATATCATGTTCCCTGTGGATGAGGATACCGTACAAATTGCTGTTGCAAGTATTATTTCTCCAGAGGAGTCCGTGGGGTACTATCAGGAACTATTTGACTACGTATCTGAAAAGCTAAAAAGGCCTGTAAAACTCGTGCAGAGGAAGACATACTTTGAGGTCAACGAACTTTTAAGGCTTAAAAGAGTCGATGCCGCCTTTATTTGCAGCAGGGCGTACGTTGAAGGGAATGACCAGTTCGGGCTGGAGCTCCTGGTCGCTCCTGTTGTAAGTAATAAGACAGTCTATTACTCTTATGTGATAGTACCCAGGGACAGCGATATTAACTCCTTTGAAGAACTTAGGGGAAAATCTTATGCATTTACCGACCCGATGTCCAACTCCGGCCATCTTGTCCCTATTTACATGCTCGCCAGGATGAATGAGACCCCTGACACCTTCTTTAAACACTATTTCTTCACATACAGCCACGACAAATCCATCGAGGCCGTTGCAGAAAAACTGGTTGACGGCGCCAGTGTGGACAGCCTTATATGGGACTACCAGAACTCCACGAACCCGGGTTATACCTCAAAGACAAAGATAATAGAGATATCCCCTCCATACGGCATTCCGCCTGTTGTAATACCCGCGGGGTCTGATCCTGAGTTTAAAAGAGAGCTTGAACAGATATTCCTTGACATGGACAAAGACGAGAGGGGCAGGGAGATTCTCAAAAATATCAAGGTAGATAAGTTCGTCAAAATAAATGACAGTGCTTATGATACTGTGAGAGAGATGGAAAGATGGGAATCCAGAGACTAAAAGGCGAGAATACTGAACATGACGCACATCTCGACTTTTCGTCGAACCAGAGACTAAAACCAGGTCTTAGAGGGAAATTTATCCTGACCATTTTGACTATAATCTTTATTACTGGAATGATAGCAACAGTACTTGTCTATGCAGTGTCACTGAGGGTACTCACAACAGAACTCCAGGATAAGGGGATGGTCATCACAGAAAACCTTGCCACAAACAGTATCGAACCGATTTTGACCGAGGACATGATCTCGCTGCGCCGTTATCTCTTCGATGTAAAGGATGTGGAGGAAGACGTTTCGTATGTCTATGTCATAGATGGTAAAGGAAACTTGCTCGCACACACATTCTCGTCCGGCTTTCCAGATGCCCTTTTAGATGTAAACATACCAGATAATGAAAAGACATCCGTCCAGCTTCTCGATACAGACGAAGGATATATCCGCGATATTGCAGTGCCTGTCCTTGACGGAAAGGCGGGGGTGGTTCATCTGGGTATCTCCGAGACCAGGATAAGAAACGAGGTGTTCAAAACTTCAAAGACCCTCATGTATATCACAATTCTCATGATGGTCATCGGTGGTTTCCTTTCCTATTTTTTAGGCAGCCTTGTGGTAAGGCCTGTTTATGCACTAAAAAAAGGTGCTGCCGAGATAGGCAGGGGGAACCTGGACTACCAAATAAAGGTTGACACAACAGATGAAATCGGGGCACTGGCAGATGCATTCAATGAGATGGCAAAAAAGTTGAAGTCAAGCATGGAGAAAACCAGGGGATACTCGGCAAAGCTAGAGGAAAAAGTAGAAGAGAGGACAAAAGAGTTACTCCTGCTTCAAAAGATAAATAACCTCCTAAACCAGGGGGCAAGCCAGGACGAGATTCTCAACGCCATTACACATGGCCTGACCACGGTATTTAACTATGACTCCTCTACAGTAAACCTGATGAGCAGTGACAGGAAACACCTTATCTGCAAAAGCTATTCGATAGAAGATAAAATCATTGAAAAACTTGAATCCCTTACAGGGCTACGTGCATTGAACTACCAGATCCCATTAAAAAAAGATAGTCCTTTGACGATGATAGTCAGGACAAAGATGCCTTTTATGACCGATGACATCGTAAAGCTGATAATCGACCATACAGATAATGAACTCATACATGCGCTGGCAGGTACGATAGCCAGGGTCAGCAACACAAAATATGGGGTCGGTGTCCCCCTCCTATCCGGTGACCGGGTTGTGGGAGTTATCGGTATAGGGACACGGGAAAAGGTCTCCACAAAAGATGTTGAAAGGCTTGCAAATTTTGCTGCCCAGGCAGGTATGGCGGTCGAAAAGGCACAGATGGAAAAACAGCTTAAAGAATATTCTAAAGACCTTGAGAAAAAGGTAAAGGAGAAGAGTGCACAGCTCATCCAGTCCGAAAAACTCGCATCTTTAGGCCTTCTTGCTTCAGGTGTGGCGCACGAAATAAACAACCCCCTGGCAAGTATTATGCTTTGCGCTGAACGGCTGCGTGATAAAGACCTGGATAGTGGAACGGCAAAGATAAAACTCGATGAGATAATAACCCAGGTAGAAATTGCATCGAATATAGTCAAGAACCTAATCGACTTCTCAAGGCAGTCAAAGCCCGAGACAACACAGATAAACATCAATATGCTTATAGAAAAGACCCTGGAGATGGTGCCATTTGAATTTAGAGTTAGAGGAATCCATGTAGAAAAGGATTATATGGCAAATCTGCCTGAATTTAACGGCGACCCCAACCAGTTAGGGCAGGTGTTTTTGAACATCTTTGTCAATGCCATTCAGGCAATGCCGGACGGCGGAAACCTCACAGTTTCCACATTTTGTGAAGACAGGTATATCAAAGTCAGTATATCTGATACTGGGAACGGGATACGCGAGGAAGATTTAAACAGGATTTTTGACCCGTTTTTTACAACAAAGAAGGTAGAAGAAGGGACCGGGCTTGGCCTCTCTATATGCCTTGGGATAGTGGAAAGACACGGCGGACATATCGAGGTGGAAAGTAAAGTTAATGTAGGAAGTACGTTTACTATTAGTCTGCCTTACAGGTGATCCAGGTGAAAAAATGACAGAGACAAAGATGGCAAAGACAAAGATATTGATTGTGGATGACGACCGCACACTTTCGGACAATCTTCGAGATATCCTTCTGGACGAAGGGTATGAGGTTACTGCAAGATATTCTGCCATAAGTGCATTAAAACTGATGAAAAAGAAAGAATTCGACATTGCAATTATTGATATTGTCATGCCGCATATAAACGGGATGGAGCTTTTGTGGGAGATTAAGAAGAAGTGGCCAGGTATTCAGGTGGTGATGATAACCGCATTTGCAACCGTTGAAAATGCGGTAGAGGCAATTAAGAACGGTGCGGCAGATTATATTGCAAAGCCATTCAAGACAAATGAGATACAGGTTGTAATTAAAAGGGTCATAGAAGAGGCAAACTTTCAAAACCGCATCTCGGCCATTAGAAAAACCCCTGAGACAGAGAGGATAATAAGCTCCATAAACAGTTCAATTCGAAGAGGTATATTACTATTTTTGAAAGGTAATCGATACAATTTTACAAAGATTATGAAAGGGGTCAATGTTGAAGATCCAACAAAACTCAACTTCCATCTTCAAAAACTTAAAACTGAAGGTTTAGTAAGTCAGGATGAAGAGAAGAAGTACTATCTTACAGGGATCGGCAAAAAGGCCCTGAATATACTCATTCAGCTAGAAGAGGTATAATGAATAACCGCACAAGCATAACCGCACAGTCTTTTCGATTATCGCCTATAAAGTACTATTTACATCAATATTTCACATTAATATAAATCTTATTATAAAAAAGGCTTAAATACTACCTGCTTTCAAATGATTATTAGTCAAATCATTAATTAGATTACTAATTGGCATTTCTAAACAAATAAACAAATTAAGCATAATCCCGGGTGTGTATTATGGGAGAAATCAAACGGCTTGTACCCCTGACTGAAGCACAAAAACTTATAGATGTGCTCAAAGCCAGATACTACTACGAGCGGGGTGCTGAGGAGATAGATGTCTTTGAAGGTATAAACAGAGAACTCTATGAGGATATTGTGTCTGCAAACCGCTCTCCGCCCCATGACTTTGCATCTTATGATGGATATGCAATGAAAGCCGGGGACTGTGATAGCTATCCTCTCAAGATCGTCCACAGCATCTATGCCGGAGATGAAAAATCCAAACTGCCTGTACTCAAGAGAGGGGAGGCCATGGCAATAGCTACCGGTGCCTTTCTGCCTGAGGGTGCAGATACTGTATTGAGGCTCGAGGATGCGAGAGTTGAAAATGACCTCCTATATGGTATCCCCATAACACCTGGTACAAAGGTCGTAAAGGCTGGGAGCAATTTCGAGAAAGGGGACGTTATCCTCAAAAGAGGGCAGAGACTTCGACCTCAGGATATCGGGATACTGCATGAGATGGGTGTAACGAAGATCAAAGTCTTCAGGAAGATAAGGGTTGCGGTGTTCTCGACGGGCGATGAGATCCATAAAGGACTGCTTAGAGATTCAAACGGCCCGGTGACGATGGCGTTCCTAAAAGAGTGGGGATGTGAGCCTGTTTTTATCGGAACAGTGCCAGACGATCTCGAGCTGACGAAAGAGAAGTTTATCGAAGGTACTGCCAACTACGACGCTGTTATAACCAGTGGCGGGGTCTCTGTCGGTGACCGAGATTATGTCCTAAAAGCGATCTTGGACCTTGGAACCCTCTTGATGCATAAAGTCAAGACGAGGCCTGGGAAACCTCTTGCAATCGGGATAATCAATGATAAGCCGGTTTTCGGCCTGCCTGGCAAACCAACCGGGGCGTTTATCGCAGCCGAGCTGAATTTGAGGAGATATTTTTATGGGCCAAATCCAAGGGCGACTGTGAAATCGAAGATAAGCGAGGATATCAATCTCTCGACAAAGGATACGGATTCGCCAGACATAGCGAACATCGTATTTGTATTAAGACAAAACGGAATGGTGTTCCCGATGGGATTCAAGGACTCGCCAATGAAATTGATATCTTCTGGCGGCCTGTATAACGTCTCTACGATTGCATCTTCTTTAAGGGCGGCTATTGCTGACGGCTATGTGATTGTGGACAGGAATATCAAGAAAGGTGAGATAGTGGAGGTAAATCTGTTTTGAGTCTTTTAGGAATGTAGAGTTTTAGTATAAATTTTTATGAAAACGAAAAATATTTATGTGTTGATGTTATTATTTTCATTAAATGATATAGAGGTGATATAAAATGATATTTGGCCAGTCAGAAATATTGGTTGTCCTCCTGATTGTTATACTGCTTTTTGGAGGGTCAAAGCTCCCGGAACTCGCGCGGTCTTTGGGGAAAGCAAAAACAGAGTTCAAGAAGGGAATGAAAGAAGAACCCGAGGAAACAACAAAGTGAGATTGTAAGAGACTGTGAGAACATGGTTGTTGGACAGGGCGAATTTATAATTATCTTAATACTGGCATTGTTCCTCTTTGGGCCAAAGAAGCTTCCAGAACTGGCCAGGTCTCTGGGGCATGCTGTGGCTGAGTATCATAAAGCGGTAAGAGAATTTAAAAACGAAACTTATAAAATCGAAAAGGAACTTAAAGCTCCGCAAATTACCCCGGCTAAAGATGGGAGTGAGGAAAAAAGCACAAAGTGAGAGATATAGCAAAAGATACTCTGCCGGTTTCATACAATGGCTTTTCCTTTAGCCAGGAAATCCCTGGCAAAATCAAGGTTTCGTTCCATTTCCTTTTTCTACTTTAATACATATGATTCACACACCACGGTCGTCGGTTGCCGCGTTCCAGGAGTAGGTGTGGATGGTATCGCATATTGTGCCGCTTGGAGAGATAAGGGCCTGGGTGAAAAAGGGTCATGCTCCACAGCCGGAGCGGAAAGTTTTTCAGTCTAACCTGTGAAAAGAGTGCTATCAGCAATATGAGGTTAAATGATATGGGGTTACAAAATTGAGGCGAGTAATGAGAGTAATCAGAGGCAAAACATGGAAGTTTGGAAAAAACATCGACACAGACCAGATAATACCTGCAGAATATCTTGTAACAGGAGATCCGAAAGAGCTTGCCAGGCATTCATTTGAAAAGATAAGACCAGAATTTGCAAAATCGGTAAGAGAAGGCGATATCATCGTAGCAGAGGAAAATTTTGGCTGCGGGTCTTCAAGGGAGCATGCCCCACGGGCATTGATTGGCAACGGGGTTTCGTGTGTTATTGCAAAATCGTTTGCACGTATATTCTTCAGGAACTCGATAAATATCGGGCTTCCCCTGGTCGAGGCAGATGTGGATGCAGCAGATGGAGATATGCTTGAGATAGATTTCAATGCAGGGAAGATAAAAAATCTGACAACCGGCAAAGGATATGAGTTCAAGCCAATTCCAGAGTTTTTATTGAACCTCCTTGAGTCAGGCGGGCTTGTCGAATACACGAAAAAGAGTATTGGTAGGTCTGATTGAATTGAAAATGGTCATACAAAAGTATCTCAGTATGGCTCTAGGTTCGTCTAAAAGCCAAGGTGAGTTTAATCAAAAGTCTTCCCGGCTTTTAGCCTCTGGTTCGGCAAAAAGCCCAGGATTAGTATAATCAAAAGTCTTCCCGGCTTTTAGCCTCATTCCCAAGTCAGATATCTCTGGCATGTCTCATGGGTTAAGCATGGGGGAAACTATGGGAATTACAAAAGTTCATTTGGAGATGCTAAGAGGAGGCAAAACATTTTTAACCTGTTTTTGAAAAGGATGCATGATGAGAACACTTGGTGCTGACAGGGTAAGGGAAATCCTCAAAGAGTATGGAATACCTGTACCAGAGGAAGGGGTAGCAGAGGACGGAGAGCATGCAATCGAGATAGCAAATAAAATCGGCTATCCTGTTGTTTTAAAGGTCATTTCTCCTGATGTCGTCCGCCGCAGACATGTGAAAGGGATCCTTTTAGATATTAATTCAGACAGAGAGGTGGGGGAAGGATTTGAATCTATAACTAAAAATGTCCGGGATTTCATAAGTGGTGCGAGGATTGAAGGGGTGCTCGTCCAGGAGATGCTGTTCCCTAAAAAGGAGGTTACCGTATCCATGATAAGGGACAGTAAGTCGAGTCAGGTGGTGATGTTTGGCCTTGGCGGGATATTTTCAGAGATCCTAAAGGACATTTCATACAGGACAGGCCAGGTCAGAGAAAATGATGCATGTAAGATGATAAGAGAGGTCGGTTCTCATAAGATGCTGGAGGGGATTGATATCATGTCTCTTGCAAAGATAATAACAAAGGTCTCGAAGATAGGGGTCGAGATGGAGGATGTTTTGGAAGTGGATATGAACCCTGTGTTTGTGTATGAGAGAGGAGCCGGGAAGGGGGCTGTTGCTGTTGACACGAGGATAATAGTCTCCAAATAATCCTGCGGGATACAGGTGTACAGATGTATGGATGTGGATACACAGATACGCATAGATAAAAAAACGACACGTAAGAAACAGTGCCCGTAATACACGACACGGAATAGACGAACACATTAATAGATGGAAAGGTTTTTAAGTTGGGTCAGCCCAACAACCACAATCAGGTGATAAATTTGGGCCGCCATGAAAAAGTAATGGAAATAGCTTTGAGGAGAGGATTTCTGTGGCCGTCTTACGAGATATATGGCGGGTCGAGCGGATTTTATGATTACGGTCCTCTTGGTGCAGCACTTAGAAAGAATATCCTTGATATATGGAGAGAGTTCTACTGTGTAAGGGAGGGGTTTTTTGAGATCTCCTCTCCGACAATCGGGCCAGAGGAGGTATATATTGCAAGCGGGCATGTGAAGAGTTTTGTTGACCCTACTGTGGAATGTAAAAAATGCGGCGAGGTTTACAGGGCAGACCATCTTGTCAGGGAGGTACTTGGCATGGAAACTGACGGGCTTACAACAGATGAACTCAATAGGCATATTGAAGGCATAAAGTGCCAGAAGTGCGGTGGAGGTTTTGGAGAGGTGTGGACATACAATCTCATGTTCAGGACGCATATCGGCCCGGGGGAAAAGAAAGTCGGTTATCTGCGCCCGGAGACTGCCCAGGGTATGTTTATCCTTTTTAACAGGCTTTACGGCTTTTACAGGAAAAAACTCCCTTTTGGCGTTGCCCAGATTGGACGGGCATACAGGAATGAGATTTCACCCCGTCAGGGTGTTATACGACTCAGGGAATTTACCCAGGCTGAGCTGGAAATATTTGTCAGCCCCGGCGAGAAGACGCATAAGGACTTTGGAAAGGTGAGTGGGGATTCACTTCGCCTGGTTCCACGGGACGGCAGCGAGATTGAGATAAGTGCAGGAGAGGCGGTTTCAAGGGATATTATTGCCCATGAACTCCTTTCATACCACCTGATTTTGACAAAGAATTTTTTGGAATGTGTCGGCATCCCGAGAGAAAAGATAAGGTTCAGGCAGCACCTGAAGACCGAGATGGCCCATTATGCTGCTGACTGCTGGGATGCAGAGGTATGTACAGATAGATTCGGCTGGGTGGAGGTGGTTGGAATCGCTGACAGGACAGATTATGACCTCAAAGCCCATGAAAGCCAGAGTGGAGTTGAGTTGAAATCGTTTACTCCGTTTGATTCGCCTAAATTTTACAGGAAAAAGATTGTCGTCCCAGATATGGCAAAGATCGGGCCGGATTTCAAGGGCAGGGCAGGGCAAATTGTTGAGAGGCTTAAAGGGCTTGGTGAAGATGAAATAGCTGCATTTGATGAAGAGGGATATATAGAATTTGACGGCATAAGGCTGGATAGGAACTATGTCTCTATTAAAGAGGTGGAGGAAAAGGTAACAGGTGAGAAGATTACCCCGCATGTAATCGAGCCTTCTTTTGGGATAGACAGGATAATATACTGCTTACTGGAGGCAGCATATAATGAACGGGATGGCAGGAATGTCCTAAGTTTCAAACCCCGTGTTGCACCGATTCAGGTCGGTGTTTTCCCACTTGTTGCAAAAGATGAGCTGACTGCTGTGGCCAGGAAGATATATAGTAAATTGAGGGGTGAGGGTTATTACACGGTATATGACGAATCTGATTCGATCGGCAGGAGATATTCGAGGATTGATGAAATCGGTGTGCCTTTTGCTGTTACAGTGGATTTTGATACCCTAAAGGATGATACAGTTACGGTCAGGGAGAGAGATTCGACAAACCAGACCCGGGTGAAGATAGGGGAGTTGAAGGACAAACTGACCATAGGGAAGATGTTCCCATAATGGCGGCGGCAGGGTGGCCAGATGCTTGAAATCGAGATAAAGGCAAGGGCAGAGGACCTTGAAGAGTTAAGAGAGAAGATAGTAAAACTGGGCGCAGAGTTTGTAAAAAAACAAAGGCAGGTTGATACCTATTTCAACCACCCTGGGAGGGATTTTGCAAAGACCGATGAAGCGCTGAGGATAAGAAAGGTCGATGATGACCTCTTCCTGACATACAAAGGTCCAAAGTTAGATAGGCTAACCAAGACGCGGGAAGAGTTTGAAGTAAAAGTTGCAGATGAAACGGCAAAGATAATCTTAAAAAGACTCGGGTTCAGGGAGGTCGCAAAGGTCACGAAGTCCAGAGACTATTACCGTCTATCTGATTTTGAAATAATGCTTGACACAATCGAGGGTCTCGGGTATTTTATCGAGGTAGAGAAAAGGGCCGATGAATACCGACCTGAAGAACTGGTGGAGTTTCTGGAATCGCTCGGGATCAAAAAGGACGCAATTGAGAGGAGGTCATATCTGGAGTTGGTGCTTGAGGCTAAAAGCCGGGAATACTTTTGATTATACTAATCCTGGGCTTTTAGACGAACCAGAGGCTAAAAGGCGAGAAAACCTATGATTAAACTCACCTTGGCTTTTAGGCGAATTGGAGGTGTGATCAGATCCTCTATAAAAGATATGGACATCGTGATGAAGTCCTTATTTTACTTCTTCTTTTCTTTAGTTAATTTACTAAGGTCTGGTCTTTCGATCTTCCCTACCTTATTCTCATATTCCTTTACCTGTTTAATTAACCAGTGTGCTAGCTCTTTAGCGGCAATGTGAGACATTACAAGTTGAACCGGAGTCACAATAACCTTCTTCTCATCTTGTTCAGTATAAACCTCATTGTAGAAGGTCATCCTGAAATC
>WAQR01000117.1 GCA_015520145.1 Candidatus Hydrothermarchaeota archaeon | reverse complement strand
CCTGAATCTCGTCCTCGCCGCCAAGTGCACTATTGTGCGCAAAAAATGGCGTCGTTACATTGTCAGGATGCTGGGTACTCATACATCGCGGAATATTCCTCATTTCAATATTCTTCATTTCTAACCACGTTTTTAAAACAGGTTAACGAATGCCATATTTTCTGGAAGCGGATGGTTTCCATAAACTTTCATAAAGCCCCCATAAACCCTCCATAAACTTTATTATCAAGTACAAGATTATCTCCTATCTAATGAGCTTGACTGAAGAGATTAAGGAAACAATTATATATATTATCATGGGGCTGGCACTTGCTTCGATTATAAATCTGGGACTTGGATTTGCGCTTGGTGCAGAAAAGCCTGTTATGGCAGTTGTCTCCAATAGCATGTACGACACTCTTTATAAAGGCGACCTGGTTGTAGTCAAGGGGATTAAACCAGAAGAGGTAAAGGTGAGGGATATAATAGTCTACCACAACCCATGCAGAGACATAGATGTTGTCCACAGAGTTGTGAATATCAAAGTAGAATCGACCGGCAATTTTCGCTGTTCAACTGGACGTATAGTTCCAGGAAATAATAAGCCAGACCTGACGTTCTATACGAAGGGTGATAATGAGCGCACCAACCCTTACACAGACCAGAAATCCCGTATTGCACCGCCGCTTAGGGGAGAGTGGATAAAAGGCCAGGTTATTTTGGTGATTCCAAAACTTGGGTGGTTTAAGGTTATACTGACAGAATCTCTCTCCAGTTATGGAATCTTCAACGTGGCTTTAGCTGTAATTGTCATTGTCGGTCTGATAATGTTTATAGGTGAGATGAGGAGGAAGAGGAGAAAAGGAAAAACCTGAACATGCCGTTATAATTATTCCCAAGCTATCCCCCCCGGCTATCGCCCAGCTATCCCCCGGCTATCCATCACAAATAATATATAGTCCCATATTCATATTATAAAAATAACCATTATATCAAGGTGATATAAAATGGATATAGCAACAGTGGGGGATGTGATGATAAAAGACGTAGTGACAGTTGAAGCCGGGGTATCTGTCCAAGAAGCTGCCAGAAAGATGGTAAATAATAAGATCGGCAGTGTCATAGTTGTCAAGGATGGAGTTCCAGTAGGCATAATCACAAAACTTGATATTGTCACAAGGGCGGTTAAAAAAGGCGATGTAACAATGCCAGTCGAAGATATTATGAGTTCCCCGATTCTCACCATAGATAAGGATAAAGACCTGGTAGAGGCAGGTGAGATGATGAACAGGATGGATGTAAAAAGGCTCTTGATAATGGAGGGAAACAGGGCTGCCGGCATAATCAGTATGAGCGACATAATAAAAAAGACCTCGATATATGTATCAGAGTTCTCAAAATCGTTTGAGAAACTGGACGGTGTACTAAGTCGGCTGTAAGGAAAAAATGGTAAAAAAATGGCAGATGCAAAAATAGATATAAAAAAGGTCCTAGAGAGGATTGTAGAGGAATCCGACGGACATGAACATGAATCTGAAAAGGACAATTTTGACAGATTTTTAAAAGAGCACGGGATGCATCTTAATCCCTTTTCAGACAAGATTGTTGACCGCAGGATGTTTATAAATAAGGACAGGAGGGCATTGACAAGGGTTTTAAGATCAATAAAACACAATCAGTCCAGTATCTCGATATTCATCGCACCCACAGGGGCAGGGAAGAGTGAAAATGCCGATTTTCTAATACGAAACCTGCCAGAAGAATATCTTTACTGGTATAACCAGATATACAGGCAGACATCAAAACAGCTTGCATCATCAATAATAAAAGACCTTGACCCTTCTTTTGATGGTAAACTTAGGAAAATGGGCAGAGATGAAGTAATCGATACATTCAACAAAGTGCTAACCATACTCCCGAAAAGGAATAAGAAGCTGTTCTGCATATTCGATCAGGGGGAACATTTCAGCCAGGATTCGATAGAGCTTATTGTCAATGCGACAAACCCGCATTTTAAAGAAAACCGGTCATTTTCCGCCCTGATTTTAGCTGTACCGAGGTTTGAAAAACGACTTGATACCTGGGCTGAAAATTACGATACCACCCTGAAAAGGGTTGTTGTAAGGGAATACCTGCGCCCATTTGATGTACATCAGTGTGTGGAGTACATTGCCAGGGGGTTAGCTATAAGTAAGAGGAAAGACTATATAAGAATAATAAAAGACAGGGAGTTTGACCCGTTTAATCTGGAGTCTATAGGTCTGTTGATTGAAAAATCCAGAGGACATCCCAGTACATTGACAGACCTGTGCTACCTCTCACTGGAGATAGCAGCAGATTCCCTGGACTCGATGGTCAGTGAAAGCACGGTAAAAGAGGCATGGAGGAGATATCCCAACAAGACCGGCCACAAAAGTGCGGTCAAATGGTATAAAAGATTAGAAGGGCTGACATAATGGCAGAAAAGAAAAAGGAAGAGACCAGGTACGGGAGTGCCAGGATAGATCTGGATAATGTATTAACAGACCTTGGAAAATCTTCTGACAAAAAAGGAGAAGAGGAAGGAGGGGATGGAGGGAAAAGTTTCTTTGAGATGATTAGGGAGGATATGGAGAAGAGGGGGAAGGAAGGAAAAGAGGAGGGAAAAGAGAAAGAAGAACAAAAGATGGAACAAAAGAAGCAGGAAGAGAGACCGGATGAGAATGAAGAGAATGACCCACGCTCAGAAAAACAGGGACAAAAAACAGTCGTAGTTGAAAAGGAGAAACTTGACGATTTGACTTCTGTTATGGTGAATTTACCTGAAGACGAGCTGATAAAGGCTCTGATGGCCGCTGCAAATAAAAATAAGGAAGCGTCTGAGAATATAAATAAGCTTATTGAAATGCTAAAGGCAGCTTCAAAAGATGACCCGCTTTTTGACCTGGTTAAAGAAACTGCCGCAAACATCATTGAACGACTCGACAGGATAAATGAGAACGTGAGGATCATGAACAGATATATAGAAAATCTCCAGAGCAGGCTGGATACAATGCTCGGGATAGAGGAAAAGTCCTATATGAAAGGTCTGGAGGGGAACTTAAAAAAGGTTGCACTTGAACTGGATCTCTTACCTGTTGGGGAGAAGATTTCAATCGATGTTGTGGCAGGCAGGACAGGACTTAAAAAAGACGAGATTAGAGATGCTATAAAAGAGCTTGCTGGCATGGGCTGGAACCTGGAAGTCGCTGAAGAGACAGAAAAGATTCTTGGCATTATCTCAAAAAAGGTGGTTAATATTATTAAGAGGTAGGGATTTCTTGGCTGTCACACATCACTGATACCTGTGATACCGGTATATGGTCACGTTGCCGATGAGTTTCTTCCAGGGATTCGGGTAATCCACATCTTCAATCTCATATATCTTCTCAAAATGTTTGTTGTTCTTGAATTTTTCAGGGTTTTCAGCAAAGGGGTCAACTACCACATACCTTACCTTATATTTATTCAAAACCTCAATAGTATCCTCGATATCTCTGGAATTTAATGCCCTTTTTGAATCATTTACCCTTTCGTCCACATCAACAAATACATTGGAAAAACCCTGAGGGAGTGCCACATATTTTCTGCCTGTAAGTCCTGCAAGGTAGAGGGCAGAAATCGGATGCGCCAGAATGACGCCACTATCTAATTTGTTTAGTTCGTTGGCTGTTTCTGCCAGAAAGGCATATTTTGCATCCCTGTCCGGTACAACAGTAAACTCAGGATCTTTGGATATTGTACCAAAAAGGGGTGTCCTGGATACGACAGCATTCGGATTATAGTAATAGTTCAGTTCAAACGATATAAGAGCGAAAACCGCAAGTATCCCTACCAGGGCATATAGGTTCTTTTTCTTGAGCGTGGATAATCCAAGTCCTGCAACCAGCACAAAGGAATGCTCGATAAAGTCCATGAACCTGATTGGCTGGAACTGGGTCGTTATTATAAACCGGAAGAATTCGTGAAACCGCATAAAAAATGCTGCTAAAAGAAATGCGAGTACCAGGAGCCTCCTGTCATTTAAAATACCATTCTGGTTTCTCTCAGATATCAGGATTAAAGATGTGATTACTAACGAAAATAGAAGGATATTGTTGAAATCAGCACTTTGTTCCCCTCCTTCAACTTTGCTTACAATTTTATTTAATACGAGGTCTTCTAAGATTAACGGGATATCGTTTCTGTCCTTTGCAAAAGGATACGAATCCTTGTACACCTTGAATTTGTAAACGTCTTCCTGGGTGGGGTTTTTTGGTGTAGTCCCGTACTTCGAATAGAGCGGGAACCAGAAAATCGAGGATACCACTGCCCCGACGAGCAGTATTACCGCGCAGCCATAAACGGCCGTCCTGGTCTCTTTGTCGCTTCTGGTATATCCTGCCTTTAAGACAAACAAAATAAAATAAAATGCCACAAATGCAGAAAGCATCAAAAAGGTGAATATATGGGTAAGCAGGGCAATGCCCAGGATGGTGCCTGAAAGAACCATATATCTTCTTTTGCATGAAGTAAATGAGATGTAAACAGCACCCAAAAACAGAGGGACAAGAATATATGATGAATAGAGTGGCCACGGCATCAGGGCAGCTCTTAGGGTCGACCTTGGCAGCAGTATCAATACGGCAAATAGTAACCCAGTCCTCTCTCCTTTTATAGTTTTACCAAGCCAGAAATATGCAGTCATTAAAGATAGGACCTGGAAGATTGGCCAGAAATTGAATATGTATCCCACAGGGATGTGGGTAACCTTGAAGATGAGTGCAATTATAAGATGCTGGAACCAGGGGTAGTATGCAATCTCCCCGATGTAGTGCGCGTCCTGCCAGGGATAAAAACCGTTTGCAATGCTGTTTATTATGCTTAAATGTAAAAAGGAACTCCCGCCCCAGATAAGGGATACTGGAGCGACAAATTTTGATATATTGAACGCCATTATAATGGTTACAAGACAGAGTAAAGTCACCAGGGCCTTCCTCTCGGTGGTATTGATTTTAAGTCTCAATCCTCTCTCTCCTTGATTCCTTTATTGTTTCAATCCATTTCAAAAACTCGCCCAGGACCTGAAGTCCCCTGCCGTCATTTACTGATTTTATGTGTAATGTAAGCCTGAAAACTGTTTCATTGGTATTTAAAAAATCTGTTTTTGACCTATTTAAGGGGTCGCCTGTGTAGGTGTTACTGGAATTACTGGTATCACTGGTATTAGTGGTATCACGGGTATTACTGGTATCACCGGGATACGAAAGGTATTCATGGGACGTATAATTTAGTGACCCATTTTTTGTTGCGATATGGTCTGCGTAATACACATAATCAAATTGCTCATTGAGATAGGCCGATGCCTCGGGAGAGGCTATCCATCCAGGTGGTGCGAAATATTCAGGTGGACTCATATTAGATACCCTAAACTCCTCCAGTGCCATATTTAACAGTGCCGTTGCGTTTTCTTTGGAGGTGTTGAACTCATAAATATTGTCATCGCCAAAATGTCTGTAACCGTGTAGGCCGATGATATAGCCTGCGTCTTCAAGGGCCTTTAGTTTTTTGACATACCCGGGATACCTGTGCAATGCCCTGACGTTCCCGTGGTTTGGTATCACAAATAATACGACCTTTGTATATGACCCGGGATATTGTTCAATGACATCAAGTATCTCGCCCACCCTCCAGTATCCATATCCAGGGGATAGGTCGTGTACCTCTATCCAGACCTCGGGATATCTGCTGTCATCCACTTCGACGAGGTTGTCTGATGTGAGGTTGTCCTCTTGTTTAGCACTCTCACCTGTTCCATATTCATCTATTCCATATGAGAATACAAAATATACAACAGGCAAAGATACAGATATGAGCAGGATATAATTATAATATTTCACACTTCTCATTCCCCAGATGCGGTTTCAAAATGCGGCCACCGGGGATCGAACCCGGGCAGCAAGCTTGGGAAGCTTGAGTCCTACCGCTAGACCATGGCCGCAGCCGAATGCTTGGATT
>WAQR01000116.1 GCA_015520145.1 Candidatus Hydrothermarchaeota archaeon | reverse complement strand
CCTGCCGGGTGAACTCGGCCAGAAACCCGGCTGTTGTTGAGGTATCTCACGAAGATTACGAAGACAGGGAATGATATAGGAAAGCAAAGTTTATATTGCCATGATTATAAACTACTAATTAAGTCTACAATATCTACAATATATAGTCTATAATAGTCTAAACACACAGGGATACACAGGGCAGTGGCCATGAGTAAAGATAAACGTTTTTTTTCTTCGCTCTTTGGAGCAAAAGAAAAAGGAGAGGACGTGGAAACCAGACCAGGTGCACATAAAGCACGCGATAAAGATATATATAGAGATGAGGGTAACGGTAAAGAAAAAACATCTGCTGAACAGGTTTTCTGGGTTTTAAACAATATGAACGAGGCATTTTATATAAGTGACAGAGAGCTTAAGGTAACCCATGTAAGTGACAGGCTATGCGAACTTTTAGGTTTCGATTCAAAAGAAATTATTGGGAAACACTGCTATGAATTCACATCTTACATTGGAACAGAATCTGCCTGCCACACGCCAAACTGCTCATCTATCACGGTAATAGATGGCAGAGCGGATTTTATAAAACGTGATGTAAGTCTTGCATCCAGGGCAAAAATCAGGATCCCTGTGGAAATAAGTACGTCGCCTCTGCTAAATCATAAAAGGCAGATAATCGGCGCTGTAAAACTGATAAGAGACAAAAGGGACATAAACGCAATCATAGACTGTATCGGGGATGCGGTAGTCGTGATGGACAGCTCATTGAAGATTATTTATTACAACCCTGCTGCGGAGGAACTTACAGGGATCCCTGTCGAAGATGCGTTGGGAAAATTTTGTTACGAGATAATCCCAGAAGAAAACTGTAATACCCAAAATTGCACAGCATTGCAGGTCAAAAATACAGGGCGTATCACAAAACAGATAACAAAACGCCTGCCACTCTCAGGTGAGGAGATACCTGTAGATATTACCGCCTCCCAATTGAACGACACAAAAGGAAATGTCATTGGAACTGTTGAAGTAATCAAAGATCTAAGACAGATGACTGCAATAAAAGAACTCGTTGATAACCTGCGGGGTTCGAGTGCCAATGTTTCAGCGGTCTCACAGGAACTTGCTGCATCAAGCGAGGAGATAAACACGATCTCAGAACAGGTAAACACAGCAATCGCTCAGATATCGAAAGAGACCCAGGGAAAGTCCCGTAAAGTCAAGGAGGCGTCAGATGAAATAAAGAACCTTTCAGACATCACAATAAAGAACTCCAAGAGGATCGGGGACGTGGTCAAGGTAATCAAGAATATAGCAAATCAGACCAATCTTTTATCTCTAAATGCAGCAATTGAAGCTGCCAGGGCAGGGGAACACGGGAAAGGGTTTGCAGTTGTCGCTGAAGAAGTAAGAAAGCTTGCAGAAGGGTCTTCTAAAGCAGCAGAACAGATCTCAGAAATGGTTGAAGAGGTCCAATCTGAGACAGGACAAAGGACAGTCGAACTTGTAAAGACAATAGTTGAGATTGCAGAGGATTATGAAGTAAGTGTGAATAAATTAATAGATGCCAGCGCTGCAACAGAGGAACAGGCCGCAAATATACAAAGCCTATCTGATATGGCACATGACCTTGCAGGGCTGGCCGTCGACATGCAGGAGATTGTAAATAAGTTCAATGTCTGATACCTTTACCGATACTTACAGGTGGTATCTTCCCTGTTCCCTAACATGTTCGGGGATATATATTTCATTTCAGAACACCAAATTATTATTTAAGAGATTTAAGTGAGTTGATATAGAAAATGGACGAAACCGGAATAGATCTTTACAGGAAACAGTGCCCTGGAAGCCAGGACATTAAAAGGCCCAAGCCAGAGTATATAAAATGCTACAAATGCGGGGCTGAGGTCGAGATATGGAGCGATGAAATAAATGCCGAATGTGAGGATTGCGGAACGATAAATGATAGAGAACGAAAATCGACCTGTCTTGACTGGTGCAAATTTGCAGAAGAATGCGTTGGTGAGGAGAAGTATAAGAAATGGAAGGGCGAATCATAGTTCTGAAATAGCTGAAATAGTTCTAAGTCGTGGCTTTTTTTAGCGTCTTTTTAAATCCTTTTAAAGTATCTTATCTAAGTTTATATGCTTCTTTGTCAACCGACGCGTTTTCCATTACTTTGCGGGAGACAAATACCGGGGCATCGACCCTGACTGCAAGTGCTATACTGTCGCTTGGCCGTGCGTCAAATTCATATTCGCCTCCGTTTTTACTGAGAATTATCCTGGCAAAGAATATCCCGTCATTTATGTCGTCTATGATGACTTTCTCAATATTTGAGTCCAGCCCTTCAATCATGGATATTAGGAGGTCGTGTGTAAGTGGCCTTGGATATGGGAGTTTTTCAATCGCGCACTGTATAGAAAAAGCCTCAGCAGCCCCGATATATATTGGCAGCACCCTGTTGTCGTCATTCTCCAGGAATACGACTGGTGCTGTACCTTCAGGGATATTTGCCATAAATACCCCACTTATAGTGACTCTCTGGAAATTTTCCTTGAAGTCATGCTCTTCTGTTTTTGTCTCTTTCATATCATTAATATTGCCTGCAATTATACTTAATCCTTTTGTATGACCCAAGTATGACCCAGCGTTATCAATGTTTCTTTTATGACGTACAGGAGGATAAACGTACATGACGTGTTTGACGTGTTACGTGTTTATTAATAGCATGATGATTGGGGCTATTGCATGGCTATTGACAAGGCAGCTAATGTCTACTGCGCTACAGAATCGTTTTTCAATGTAGGTATCGATGGCGAATGTGAATATATCGTCCCGCTTGTGCCAAGCAGATCGCTGTCTGTCTTTGAAACGAACGGTACTGGCTTCCAGGCATCTTCTCCTTTTTTGACTGATATCACGCTGTCAACCACACCGTTTTTCAGGGCATACAGCAAAATTGCAGTAACTACCCCGCCATCCTGCCCTTTTTCTAGGATATTCCTGTCTTTCGCCCTTGCCGCATAGATTTTGATATACGTCCCTACACCAGACTCCCTTTTGGTCTCCTCTCCATCTCCCAGGACATGGTTTTCGAGATATACCATTGGCAGCGAGGTCCTTGGACAGCACAGATAACATGTGTAGCACTCTTTTTTGCATTCGCCCCGAAGTTCCGGTTTCTGGTCGATTACCTTAATACATCCTTCCGGACACACCGCCTCGCATGTACCGCACGAGATGCAGAGTCCTGTATCGATTATATCAAACTCAAGGTCTTTAAAATCCTTTCCTTTTGATGCCTCCCTGACCTTATCAAGGTCGTCGTTGAGGGTCTTTATATGCAGGACCTTGAATCCTGCCTGTTCCCTCTCACTTACTTCTTTGAGATTTTCGGTCCTTTTATTGTCTGTTAGCCTGGTTACGAGTTTTACTCCGGGTTTTACCTCGTCAATCGGTTTAAGTTCGATATAACCTTCCCTGGCAGCACGTTCAACTATGTCGTTCCCTATCGTACTTCGTGCTATTACAGTACTCCATTTCGCTGGGGTTCCGACTGCTCCAATGGATATGTCTGCAAGCTCGGCTGCAAAGTCAAGGCATACCTGGCATCCCATCCTCACGTAAGGTTTGGATTTCTCCAAGGGAAATGTGAGTGTTTCCCCGTCTTTTAGATGAGCGATGATATTGCCTTTTTTTATGTCAAATTTCAAGACGTCTTCCATCTTTGTACCATAATCATCTTCAATGAGTGCCCTGAAACATGAATACGCCCAGTTTTCTCTGCAAAACAGCCCGATTCTAAGTATATCATCTGCCCAGTCCTGGCCTATCTCTTTTGAGAACGCATTAACCTTCCTCAATGCCTCTATATCACAGGGTACACCAACATATGCTTTTGTCATCATTACACCTCATTGTTCTTTTTTTCTGTTCTTTCTTTCCTTCCTTTCTGTCTGTTCTTTCCTTTCTTTAATGTTAAATGATGAGGTATATTTAAACTTTTTCTGAGATCTTGCGGTATCCCGATAAGCACTGCCCGAGCACTGCCAGGTAAGTAGCAAGGTTTATATGCCAGCCTGTAGGATTTCGTCTAGGAGTATATCTAGGAGTATATCTAGAAATATATTTTGGGATATATCCAAGAATATGGATACAAAATGGATACAAGATGGGTGCCTGTGTGCCAGGAGGCATGAGCATGTT
>WAQR01000115.1 GCA_015520145.1 Candidatus Hydrothermarchaeota archaeon | reverse complement strand
TCCCTGTAAGCCCTGGCGATATTCTCAATATTCCTGTCACCCAGCCTGTTCAGCTTCCTCACATCAGGGTGCTGCTCGAATTCGCTGCTGGCATTAATAAACAGAACCTTCCCCTTCCTCTCCTCAGGCTTATTCTTATTCAGTATCACCACCGCTCCGGGTGCACCTGTATTGTAAAACAGCTTTTCAGGAAGCAGGAAGACACTCTCAATCAGATCATCCTCAAGCATTGCCTGTCTTATTACCCGCTCCTTCCCACCTCTAAACAGGCACCCGTTATCGATGACCACACCAACCCTGCCGGTATCATCCTTTGCTGACGCGACCATATGCTGGATCCATGCCCAGTCGGCAGATTGTTTTGGCACAAAACCGTACCTGAAACGCTGCTTCCAGAACACACCTTTCTTGACCCTCTCCTCCTCATAACCGTCCTGGTTCCATGGGGGATTGGCTATCACAACATCAAACTGCCTTAGCCGCTCACCCTCTTTGAACTTTGGATAAAGCAGGGTATCCCCGTAAGCGATATTGGCATTTCTAATATCGTGGATATAGAGGTTCATCCTTCCAAGGGCAAGGGTCTTGTGGTTCGCCTCCTGGCCAAATAGGAACAGTCTATCTGCCTTAGACTTCCCTGCTTTCTCCTCAACGTGTTTGTAGGAGATTATCAGCATCCCATTTGATGCAGATGCAGGGTCGTAGACACTCTCCCCGGGCTTTGGATCGAGAACCTCCACCATGAGCCTGATGACCTCTCTTGGTGTATAGACTTCCCCCTCCTTGGCCTTTTGCGGGGCAAAGTAGCCGAGAACCCATTCATAGGCATCTCCAAGTACGTCCGGCGAGACGTGCTGGAGCTTCCTCACGCTGAACAGCTCCACAAGCTGCCTCAATATCTCGGCGTTTTCCCTGCTCGTGGTAAACTGAATAAAATCCACATTATCAATGACATCCTTCAGCTCCCTGTTCCGCTCTGCCAGGGTCTTCAAGGCTGTAGAAAGCCTTTCAGGGAGTGCGGTCACGTCCTTCCGTATGCTGTCCCAGAGGTACTCCTCAGGAAAATCAAAGTCATGATATGCAGCGTTCCTGGCCTCCTCCTCAGCCTCCTCTTCAGTAAGCCCGTCCTCCATTGCTTCCCTCTTGGCATTTTCAAAATCCAGTTCCCATTTGTCGCTTATCCTCTTCAAAAACAGCAGGATTAAAATGAAGCTGTAATCAACCCGTGTCCTGATCAGGTCAGCAGCTTTTTTAAGTAAAGCATCAATCTCTGACCTTGTTATCTCTGTTGTACTCGGGTCTATGATATCGCCAATATCCTTGTAAACCTTCTTTAACGTGTATATCCTCTTCCTCGCATCATAGGGATCGAGTTCAGACTTCAGCAATCCGCCTCTCCTCATTTCAGATAAAAATACTGGGATCTCCTCCTCCCTGTCCTTATTTTTTTCAACGAGAACTCTTACCGCATCATCCATCCTGAAACTGGAATCCCTGAATTCCTCCCACAAAATGGCATATCTGCGTTCGATCCATTTGGGTGGCTTTATTTCTTTCATAGGTTTTATATGCCTTGTAGCTTATTTAAATGTTTCCATTAAAATAGCTTTTTAGTTAAGCTATTTTAGTTTTACTTATCTTTTTTCATCTTCCTATCCATCCCCATCCCTCACCTTTAAATACTCCTTTTTATTAATTCCCTTCATTATGCCAGAACAGGACGACGACATCGAAAAAGAGGCTGAGGAAGTTTTAAAAGAGCTGTCAAAGGCACTTGGCGAAATCGATCTCGAAGAGACCTACTACGTGGTCGAGGACATCAACGTTACCAGGAAAAAGAACGCTATAAAACTCGATCGTGACGGCAACTTCATAATGGAAGTCGGAAAGTGGGTCGAGTAGCAGAAAGGATTTAGAGTATAAACAATATCCTTTACTTTTGTTAATTGTAATACAATTATGTAAGTAAGACAAAATATAATGTAAAGTGATTTGTCATGGAAACAGCAAAGTTAAGCTCCAGGTACCAGATAGTTATCCCGAAGAAGATCCGGGATATCCTGGGGCTTGGGAAAGACGATGTTGTTCTATTCAGGGTTGCAGAGGATGGCATTCATATCGAAAAGTTCGATGAGATACTAAAAAAACATGCCGGCTCTGTCAGGCTCAAGAAAGATTTTAAAACTTTGAGAAAGGAATTCAACGAAGCGATGGCAGATGAGGCGGGAATGTGAAAATCCTTCTTGACACCTCGGTTTTTATATCGATTTTTGCAAAAGATGACCACTTCGATAAAGCGGTAAGCCTTTTCAAGGACACTATAAGGAAGCATGAGGGGTACTTCTGCAGTATGACTATCAACGAGATCTTCTGGGTCCTCATGAGATCAGGGTATGACGGGGAGTTCATAAATGAAAAGGTTGATTTTATCTTCTCTTCACCTCTAAAATATCTATATCCCAACTACGAGGTATTTTTAAGGTCGGCCAGGATTTTTGACCAGTACAAATTGACCTTTGCAGACTGCCAGATCGTCTCCCAGGGGCTTGTGGCAGGCATCGGGAAGATCGGGAGTTTTGACCATGATTTTGAGAAGGTCAAGGAGATCGAGAGGGTTGAGAGTATCTAATTGACCTCACGGGAACTGCTTTTCTCTCTTTTGAAACGGCAGCAAAGACCTCTGTTATATCGTCACCCTTCCATTTACCAGCATATACAATGAGGCTTTTTTTCTTCTCACGTTTTGAGAGTTTTAAGACCACATCAGAAAATGATTCGTTTTCTTTTTTAAGGAAGATGGAACTTCATATGCTCTATTTGAGAGAGATATTACTTTTGTCATATGCATATATGTATGTGTATATTGATATAAAATATTGTGGTGGCAGTTTTGGTGTTGTTTAGAGGCCAAAAACCGAGATGTACTTAAGAACTTACTACCTTGGCTCTTATGCGTTGGTGCGAACTCACCTCTTCTCTGGCAGGTGATTTGTGATGATTTTTCTGACCTCGTCAAAGTTGTTGAAGGCGTAGACAGTCATGGATTGGTGAGCTGGACCACCCCTCAACCACGCACGAAACATGCTGACGCCCTTGTAATATATAATAAACGTCGTCGCATTTTTTTCTAACACATATTCAGAAAATTCACCCCATTCTTTGAATACGCCTCCTTTTTTTATCCCTTTTTTAGTTATCACAAACTTTTCTTTATAAAAATGTAGAATACCAGTCGCAATGATCGCTATGATGGATGCTATCAAGACAAAAAAACCAAAGACCCTCAATATAGATTCCATATCCTTCTCACCTAACCATATACGAAAAAAGATTATAGCAAACCCTATTAAAGTAACTAAGACTATCAGTCTCGTCGGTGTATTTTCTATTATCTCACTCCCTTTTACTTCCCACTCCAAAATAACTTCCCCATAATCAGTTTTTATATTCTCTTTCTTTAATCTAGACAAATGATTAATGACTATTGTCAGTAATACAATAAAAACAGGTAAAACAAGAAACACTGCTATCAAAATATATATAAAAAACCTTTCTTTCTCATCGATTGTAACATCCCAGGGTTTTAGGAGATATAGACTTATGATAAAAACTGCGATTGATACGCTTAACAGGTGCTTCTCTTTCATGTCTTATCGTTTTATAAATTGAAATATAGTGCCTATATAAAGGTTACAACGACAACCCCAATCCCCAGTCACCTTTAAATACTCCTTTTAATTAATTCCCTTCATTATTATATTATAAATCCCTCATATTCACTACAGGAATTCACTACAGGAGTTGGTTTTCATAACCGCCGAAGAGAACATCGCATCATATCTTGAAAAGATAGAAAAAGAGGACGGCAGGATAAATGCATTTATCCAGATAAACGAAGGTGCAATCGACGCAGCAAGGAACGTTGACAGGAAGATAAAAGAAGGCAGGGCAGGGCGGCTTGCAGGAAAGGCGATTGCAATAAAATCCAATATAAACGTCAAAGGGCTAAAGGCCACCTGCGCATCAAAAACCCTTGAAAATTATGTAGCCGGCTATGATGCGACCGTCATCGAGAGGATAAAAAAAGAAGACGGGATTATCATCGGCATGACAAACATGGACGAATTCGCCTGCGGCAGCTCCGGCGAGACCTCATATTTTGGCGAAACACAAAACCCCGCAGCACCAGGCAGGATCCCCGGCGGGTCGTCCTCCGGCTCAGCAGCCGCGGTTGCTGCCGGTTTCTGCGACATCTCACTCGGCTCGGATACAGGCGGCTCGATTAGAAACCCTGCATCCCACTGCGGGGTCGTGGGGTTCAAGCCTACCTACGGTCTTGTGCCGCGCTATGGGCTGATTGACCTTGCAATGAGCCTTGACCAGATCGGCCCGTTCTCAAAAGACGTTCATTCAACTGCCCTGATGCTCGACGTAATATCAGGTTTCAACCCGCGAGAAGGTACGACCCTGAACATGGAAAACGGGCACTTTGCTGAGAATCTGAGTACCGACATCTCCGGGCTAAATATCGGGGTTGCAAAAGAGTTTGTCACGGTAACAGACGAAAAGATAATGGCCAAAATCGACATGGCAGTCGGGAGGCTTGAAGAACTTGGAGCCAGGATCGTGGATATCGAGCTTCCAAACCTCGACAAGGGCCTGCCGACGTACTATCTCACCGTATTCGTCGAGTTCTTCTCAGCGACAAGGAAATTTGACGGCAGGCGGTACGGGCACAAAATAGAAGAGGTCTGCGGCAGGGAGGTTTTAAGGCGAATCCTGCTTGGCAGATACATAAGCCAGAAAGAGTACTCAGGCAAATACTACAAAAAGGCACTCCAGTTCAGGTCGCTCATCAAAAAGGACATGCTAAGGGC
>WAQR01000114.1 GCA_015520145.1 Candidatus Hydrothermarchaeota archaeon | reverse complement strand
CCTCATAATCTCCTGAGCATTCACCCCCGGGCTTTCATATTATCAGAATATTTGGCCAATACATCCCAATAACCGTTTAGTTCCTCTTTAGTAACGCCTTTAGGTGCAAATATCAAGAAATCTTCAATGAACTCATCCTTAGTAATTTCAGGATTCCGGTCAACTGCCAGAGTCCAACTTTGACGCATTTTGATATATAATCCATACTGGGTTAATGCAGCATGCTGTGCGGCCATAAAACGTGATGCATTGGCAACAGTTGGATCATATTCGTATTTGAATATTGGCTCATTGCCAGAGATTTGTGCAAGAGAGCCAATGATGCCCTTAAAGCGCGTTTCTTCTTTGACAATACCCCCGTCAATTACTGCCATCTTTGACATTACCGTATTGTAGTACGTCTGGCATTTATTGACCGCTGTGTGTAATTTGTTGATTGCATCATCCAACTCATTCTTTTCTTTTGCTCCATCAATGGCACCAAAAATCATATCGATCCCCACGGCTGCAAAGATTCCAATACCCGTTGCAGCCAAAGAGGAAAGAGAGGCACCTTCCACGGCAACTTCTGCAGCACCTTCTGCAACACCTTCGCCAACTGTTTCTGCAGTAATCTCACCACCAACTTCGGCACCGGCCTCAATTCCTGCTTCAGCGCCAACTTCGGCTACTTCTTCTGCAGCTTCTTCACCTATTGCTTCTGTGCCTTCTTCTGCCGACCCAGAACACCAAGTCTTGGCAACTTTCCCAAATTGAACAATGCCTCTAATAATAAGTGCACCTCCAACTAGTTCAGATATCATCTCACCAACTTCAACAGGGATAATTCCCTCAGATGGCGTCGGCAGTGCTTCTAAATCGACTCGAAAATCCTTGTATTTTAAATCATTCATTTTAATTTCATTTGCAATGATAACCAATGCAGCGTTAGAAGCGATGATATACTTATAATCTTTCAAATGTGCATTAAATACGGTGATTTGATTTTGTATTTGATCCTGCAACGCAACAGCTTGTTTATGAAGAGAGTTAACTTCATGACGTCGATGTGATAAATTATAAAACCAATCATCCCAAGGTAATAGTGCCATTTTAAATTCTCCTTTCTGTTTTTGATTTATTATACTGTCCATGTATTACTAAATGCCAGAGTAATATTTTCCGTCTCCCAGTTAAAGGTAACAGTATCGTTGGTGTTAAAATCATTATCAAGTGAACTTCCTCTATTTATGACAAATTGTTGTTCTGCTACGATTTCACCACTATCTATGGCGTTAACAGATATGCCATCAAGATAAGGGTTGCTTGGTCCGCTATACTCAACCATTTCACGCTGACCTTTGGACATAGAAAAATCTTTAAAACCCTTCAGGTGTCCTGGTGTGTCACCGCTGCGAACTTGAAGTTGTACTGAAAGGTCGTGTCCCGTATTGTTTATGAACATCTTCTTTCCCATAATATCACATCCTCCTCTTCGATTTTAAATAAAGCTATTCACCTTTTATCTTCTTATATAACTTTCTTTTTATATAACTTGACATAACTTATATATAAAAATTACTATTTCCTCTTTGATGTGTAGAATGAGATGTTGCAGGGGAAACAAAGGTTACCAATAATAAATCTATATATATGCCCGCCGACAATATTTATTAATATAAGCAACAGTTGAGGCAGGTGTCCTGATTTGAAGGAGGGAGATTGGATGAACGGTCTGAAAAAAAGGATTGAAAAGGAGAAGGAGAGGATATTAAAAGAGAAAGGATGGTTTGTACCATCAATCCACAGCAAATACATTAGGAGAGGGGGGGAGATAAATGAGTCTTGAAATGAAGATTGTAGGAATGTTGAAAAACAGAGAGCTGACAGCAAAAGACCTGGCAGACCGCCTAACAGTCAGCCACAAACGATTGATGAGAAGCCTGGAGTACCTTGAAAGCGTGGATGTCATAAAGGCGAAAGAGACTGGGAAATACACTATAAAAGATTGAAAAACCGTCCTTCAATTCTCATCATTCTGTTATAAACATCTTCAACATGGTCTGTTTCAAGCTTATTCATTAAAGATATCCTTAACCTGTCGTTTACTCTCACCCCCCTTTGTGAGAGGCAGCTTTTAAGTTTTCTATTAAGTTTGTTCCCTTCTCTATCAAGGTCAGTGAACAAGATTACATCTGAAAACTCTGCCACGATTTTATCACATACATCGTGAAATGGAACTCCATTGCAAACCTGAAAAAATTGTGTTTTCACTCCAAGGTTTCTAAGTGCCTTCTCATCATTTTTCCCCTCAACTATCACTGCACAGGACTCTGCTACTTCTCTTAGGTCCTCCAGTTCTTCCAGGAGCTCATTATAAAACGTAGTACTTATCCTTCTCATTTTTTCAACAATTTTTTAATAAAATTTCCCTGACCTTATCTGTATTAAGTTTGACCTGTATGGTTTTCTGGCCTGTATTAAATCCACTTATAATCTTAACATCACTCTTTTTTATCTCCAATACTTTATAAAAAATGCAATAATCTCCCTGTTTGCCCGGTTTTGTACATGAGGGTCTCTTATTCTCAGATTTGTAGGATAAGCGGTATGCCCATATCAAGAGAACCCAATAATCTGATACGGATTAGCAACATGTAATGTCTGCAAAAGAGGGACTGTCCAATTAAAATAGGGTTTTGGAGGAGTTAATTGGATGGCCTCCGTTCGGAAACTATTATAAACAATAACATTTAAATCCTTTAAAATCTAAAGATAAGAATAAAAGAGGTCATTGCCTTTTTTACAAAAAGTTAAATAATAAGAAATTGTTCGTAGGGATTGTTCACAGGACTTTTTTTCTTATTTTTTAATGTTTAAACAGGAAGTGTAAAAATGGAATTTGAAGATATTAAATTGGTATGTGAAGATTGTGGAGAAGAGTTCCCCTTTACTGGAGACGAACAGCAGTATTATTCTGAACGGGGATTCCAGACACCAAAGAGATGCAAGCTTTGCAGGGACAAAAGAAAGACTGCAAGAGCGGGCAATTCAAGGGGATTTAGAGAGAAGAAGCTCTACTCCATCACCTGCGCGGATTGCGGCCAGGAGGCCCAGGTGCCTTTCAAACCTTCAGGAGACAGACCAGTCTACTGCAGGGACTGCTATCAGAAATACAGATAGACCAGTAGGACGATCTAATGGGAAGACGTAGAAAAGTAACCATAAACAAGAAGTATCACAGAAAGCCGTTTAAAAAGGACAAAAGAGGTTCAAGGAAACGGATGCTCGACATGGGCAAATTGAATACTTTCAGATATGAACTTAAAAAGGTATTAGTGGATGTGGAAGGGGGGAAACCATTATTTGCCAATATCTTTTCGAAGACCAGCAATATTGGTATAGATGAGACAAAGAAATACATTTACAGCGTGCTGGAAAAAGAGGATATTGAGGAGGATAAAGCCGCTGAGATTATTGATTTATTGAACAGGTTCAGCAAATTCAGATGAAGGTCAGATGAAGGCCGGTGGTGAATGCTAGAAAGCAAAACTTATATTGCCAGATTACGAACAACTGAGTGATTAAACTGAGTAAACTGAGTGATTAAAATGCCAGCTCATGCCATCGGAGTGCTGTTTTCACAAGCTACTTCAGCCCATACTTCATCCCATATTTTATTGACAGTCCTCATCCTGGCACTGATAATAGACCGCTTATTCGGCGACCCGCAGGACAGGTATCACACAACCGCCTATATGGGTAAGATGATTGACTTCCTCAAAAGCCGGGCACCACTACCTGCACCACGTTCACATGATTCCCGCCATTTTCATCTTCTTCGTCACAGTGCTAGTAGGACGTTTTATGGAGTATTCATCTTTTTTGCAGTAACCTTGAGCTTTTCCTCTCTGGCATATCTGATTTTGGAGATCATCCCATACCCATTATCCCCTGTCATCGGCGCAGTCATCCTCAAGCTCCAGTTCAGCTGGAGGGGATTGGCCGACTTCACAAAACCGATTGAAAACTGCCTTAAAAACGGAGATCTGCCAGGTGCAAGGACCAGACTGGCATCTGTCGTCGGGCGCGACGTCACAGCACTTGACGAGGAGCATGTTGCATCCGCAGCAGTCGAAACCATTGGAGAAAACAGTGTAGACGGGATAATATCGCCTCTGTTCTATTTTGCTGTCCTTGGCATCACAATCGACTGGAGGCTTGGGGTTACGGCGGCAGTCTTTTACAGGGCTGCAAATACCCTCGATTCAATGGTTGGATATAAAAATCAAGAATACAGAGAACTTGGGCAGTTCTCAGCAAGGGCAGATGATTTGTTAAATTTCATCCCTGCCAGGCTGGCCTCGCTTCTCATCATCACCTCGTCTTTTTTCCTGAAAAAGGACGGTAAAAACGCGATCAGGATAGTCTGGAAAGACAGGTCAAAGACCCAAAGCCCGAACTCTGGCCACCCCATTGCGGCAGTTGCCGGGGCTGTCGGGATCCAGGTCGAAAAGATGGATTTTTATAGGATAGGCGAAGGAAAGAACCCTGATCCAGCACATATTAATACGTCTCTCTGGATAGTAGATGGAGCCGTCACCCTGTTTATTGTTATTATTTTTATCTCGGTTCTCGTGGTTATGGTAGTCAGATAGGGCGATAGTCAGATAGGGAGAGAGAGAAATCCTTCTTTCTTAAACCATTTTACCACGATATTTGCATCGGTCTTTCTAACGCCTTCAATACCTCTTATGGTCTCAAGGAGTTCCCCGAATTCTTTTATGTTACGTGCAATGACATCTGTGAAGATATCATGTGGTCCTGTTGAAAGGGAGACCTCTCTTACACCTTCCAGGTCTGATAATTTAGAGGCGATATAGTCAGTGAGATTGGGGTCCGTATCGATTCCTATAAAGGCAGTTATATTCAGTCCGAGTTTTTCTGGATTAAGGGCGACTGTATAGTGGTCGATGACACCCTTTTCTTCGAGCTGTTTTACCCTTTTCCTGATTGTCGTATCCACTACCCCAAGTTTATTTTTCAATTCTGTATAACTTATCCTAGCGTTTTTCTGAAGCTCCCTTATTATCTGTATATCTAACTCGTCTATATCAAGCTCTTCCATAGATCCACCAAGTCTCTCTAATATATTTTTTATGTCTGAAAGTGTTGCATTAGCATTGTATCTATTGTGTTTTAAATATATCCTTATGAGCTTTAAATAGTTTTTTTTATTTTCCACTCCCAGGTCACGTGCAATATCCCGTACTGTATTGCTCATCTTTTCAGAATTTGGTCCTAACATCTGGCTATCCCTTCGAGAAGGTCTTACTGGATCTATCATTTTTACTCTCAATAAATCCTTTATAATTTGGAGATATATATAATATTTTCGGTAGATTTATATCTATATAGTATTTTTTTTTGAATTATTTTCATAATAATATATGAATTGTGTTAAAATAGTATGATAATTAGTGAATATATTAATAATAATTTAAATTAAGTTCGTATTTCGTTAATATATTCTGCTTATGGGAAAAATTTATATATAATATATGTGAATACGTGGTGAATATAGTAAATAATATGATAGTCATAGGTCAAGTGATTAGACATGGATTTTGGTACGGCTTTAGTTGCGATTGGCGCAGGAATTGCAGTTGGAATGTCTGCGATAGGTTCTGGCATCGGCGTTGGTATTGTCGGAGCAGCAGGTGCAGGTGCAATATCAGAGAATCCCAGGAGATTTGGGACTGCACTGGTTTTTCAGGCCATGCCGCAGACCCAGGCCATCTATGGGCTTCTTATAGGTATCCTTCTTCTGGTGGGTGCAGGGCTGCTTGGAGGGGACACAGGTAAAACAATCTCTCTTTCTGTTGGGCTTGCAGCACTCGGTGTTGGTATAGCAGTCGGATTTGCAGGATTTTCAGGCATAGGTCAGGGTATAGCTGCCTCAGCGGGAGTAGGGGCGACCTCAGAAAAGCCGGATATGTTCGGCAAAGGCATGGTTTTCTCAGTCCTTCCGGAAACGCAGGCGATTTACGGTTTACTCATAGCGATCCTACTCATGGTCGGTACAGGGCTTCTTGGTGGAGTATCAGAACTTCTAGAACTTACAGCAGGGCTTGCTGCAGTCGGAGCAGGGATTGCAGTCGGATTTGCGGGATTTTCAGGCATAGGTCAGGGTATAGCTGCCTCAGCGGGAGTAGGGGCGACCTCAGAAAAGACCGACATGTTCGGTAAAGGCATGGTTTTCTCAGTCCTTCCGGAAACGCAGGCGATTTACGGGCTTCTCATAGCGATCCTACTCATGGTCGGTACAGGACTTCTTGGCGGCATCTCAAAGCTTCTAGAGCTAGGAGTAGGAGTTGCAGCGATAGGAGCAGGGATTGCAGTAGGATTTGCCGGATTTTCAGCGATAGGTCAGGGTATAACTGCAGCAGGCGGGATTGGAGCCGCTGCCCAGACACCCGCGACATTTGGCAAAAGCATGGTACTCTCCGTCATGTCCGAGACCTTTGCGATATTTGGACTTCTAATGGCGATACTCATCATGTTTGGCTCAGGTCTATTCTAGATTATTAGGTGATACCATTGTTTTTACCTGCCAGGATGAAAAAACTGAAATTGATAGTACTAGACGACTACAAAGATGTTCTAATAAAAGAGCTTCACGAACTAGGTATAATAGAACTAAAAATAGTCCCCACCACAAAGTCATCAGACACGACACATCTGGGAAAAGATGTAGTACTAACCCGCAATAAAGTAGACGAAAAAGCGAAAGAACTGATAGCCCTGCTCATGAGGGTCAACACGGTCTTAGACATCATGCGTCTCTCAGAATCCTGCAACCAGAAAAGATTTGGGTTTTCGGCACAAATTGAAGCAAAAAAAATCGAAGACATGCCATACACTCAGATAATCAAAGACGCATCCGAGCTTCTCGATCTCACCGAGGGCCACTTAAAACATGTCCGTACATCTCTCGAAGACCTTGAAACCCGAATAAACGACTACAGGTCCCAGATACAAATTCTCAAAAAACTCAAACAGTTCGACATACCGCTTGACTATCTAGGCGAATCCAGGCACACATACATAACCTCTGGAGAGCTGCCGACAGACAACCTCTCCGAACTAACGGAGCGGGATACGAGTTCCTACATACTCACCAGGACAGACGGCGCAACTGCAACAGCGATCATCTGCACGCTAAAAGAAAATAAACGTAAGCTTCAATCCACACTGAAAAGACTGAATTTTCAAGAATACCTACTTCCAAAGGTGCCAAGGACACCAGGCGTACTCATCCAGGAATACGAATCAGAGATACGTGACATGAAAAAGAAAAAACACGACCTTCTAAACGAAATAACCGACATGTCATCCCGGTATAAAGGAGATATCCAGATAATCAAAGAACTGCTGGAAATAGAACGCGCCAGGAGTGAAGTTACGGGACTCTTTGGCAGAACAGAGAGGACACTTTACATAGAAGGTTTTGTTCCTGAAAAAAAGGTTGACATAACCCTGGAAACACTAAAAAAGCTATCAGGGTACTCGGTTGCCGCAGTAACCGACCCGGAAGAGGCAGAGGAAGACATCCCTGTACTTCTCGACAACCCGAGACCCATCAAACCCTTTGAGATGTTAACCGAGATGTTCGCAACCCCGAAATACAACGAATTCGACCCCACACCTCTGCTAGCACCGGCGTTTCTCCTCTACTTTGGAATAATGCTAACCGATGCGGTTTACGGTCTGATAGTCAGCATACTCGGCATAACAGTGATAAGAACACTCGGCAAAATGAACCCAAGTGCCAGGGACCTCGGGATCATTCTCACGCTCGCCGGTGCATCTGCATTCATCTGGGGCATACTATTTGGCAGCTATCTTGGCGACTTTTTCTCACCGAAATCTGGCAAAGAAGTTGCCATAGGCACTGCACTCACGCACATAACAATACCTCCTCTCTGGGTTGATCCATACCAGAAAGAGCTAAAATACAACATGAGTCCAGTAATAGTCATACTCCTGATGGCACTTATCATCGGTCTGATACATATCAACATCGGGAACCTCATAGGTCTTCGCAAATCTCTAAACCGTGGGAATGGAAAAGAGGTCACAAGCCATCTCTGGCTGATACTCTTCCAGCTCGGGATACTGCCGATACTGCTGGACATCTTTGGCGTAATCTCACTTGGTCAGATAGGTACTGTAATGACCCAGGGATTTATTGTAATTTCACTCGTGCTGCTGATATACTCCCAGGGTATACTCGGGTTCTTCAGCATAACAGGGTTCATGGGTGACTCGCTGTCATATGCAAGACTGCTCGCAATGGCACTTGCAACAGGCGGGATAGCTATGGCAGTAAACATACTCGTAAAAATGGTCGAAGGGATATCGATTAGCGGGATTAAGGTAGGTATCCTACTTGGGATAGCTATGTTCCTGGTCGGGCATATCTTCAATATCGCTCTAAACACGCTCGGCGCATTCATCCACTCACTGAGACTTCATTACGTCGAGTTTTTCAGCAAATTTTATGAAGGTGGAGGTGAGAAATTCAAACCTTTCAAAGTCGTGCGGACATATACCATACTAAAGAGGTGAAAGAGATACGCAAGTACAGACATTATCTTCAATTATAACAGAGCTAGGCGAAAATGGCATCGGGAATATAAACCCGATGATAATAGTTGCCCTGGTTATAGGATTGATAATCGCCATAGCCATTATAATCATCAATCTGAAAATTGTACTGGATATCGCTCCTTACGCATATACAAACGCAAAAATACGCTCCATGTACGGGATGCTCCTTGGTAAAAAGAAACTTGAGGAACTTGCTGACCTTGAACTCATAAATATTGCAGGTGCACTTGAAGAGACCGAGTACGGCGAAATCATATCACGCGGGGTAAGTGAAGAACTCGATACATTGGAAATAGAGTCGTCGATACGGGAGCACCTGTACAGAACATATGAGAAGATCTCGCAGTTCTTGCCAGGTGGGTCAAAGAAGTTTTTCCGCGTCTATATGAAAAAATTCGAAGTGGCAGATATAAAAACCGTCCTTATAGGCATCTATTCCAAAACCCCGCCTGAAAAGATCAAAAACCATCTCGTCTCATATTACAAAAAAGAACTTCAAGATGTTGCAGATTCTTCTAGTATTCACGAGGCAATCTCGAAACTTGAGAAGACCGAGTACGGACAGATACTCCAGGATAACCTCCCGGGATTTGAAAAAACTTCCTCGCTACTGCCGCTGGAGACTGCACTCGATAAATATATATACAAACAAATGTTCGCGGTGATAACTACTGTCCGTGAACCTGATATGGAAATTATAAAAAAACTTATCGGTGCTGAAGTGGATATCACGAATATTAAAATCGTACTTAGAACAGTGGTGGAGAATGTGGATAGCAGCAATGTGGAAGAATATTTTATCCCGTTTGGATATGAAATACCTGAATTTAGACTGAAAGAATTTATAGAAATGGATGATGTCGAGAGAATTGTAAATGAATTGATTGATACTTCATATTATGAACCTCTGTATTCCGCACTCGAGGAATTTAGAGAGAATAAACATATCCGCACTTTTGAGAAGGCATTAAATAGAGCATATACAAACCTCGGAAAAAGTATTGCTACAAAACAACCATTCGGTATCGGACCTGTTATCGGGTATGTTACCACGAGGGCACTGGAAATACAAAATATTATAACCATTATTAAACTGAAATCAGAAAATTATAACCCAAGCGAAATAAAGAAATTTATCGTCTGAGAATAAAATGGAAGCCCACAAACACTGTATCGGCTGCGGAATGAATATTCCGCCATCAGAGATTTTCTGTTCACAAAGATGTAAGGATTCATTTGTTAAACAGAGGCAAAAATTGAGGAGATTTCAGCGTGCTGTGCTCATAATACTGATAATCATTTTTATAAGTATGTTTGTCATGAAGATTGTAAAAGGGGTTTAAGAAACTAAAAATGTCGAAATTAGATCGGTTGGAAGAGGTATTAAAAGATGCTGGAAAAGGAGGCGAGTTTGTCCTTGCATTTTCCGGCGGACTTGACAGCACGTTCCTGGCATACTTCCTGAAAAAGATTGGCAAGGACTTCGTTGCTGTAACAGTAGATACTGGACTTCTGCCAGACCCTGAGATTATAAAAGATTCTGCAAAAGAGCTTGGCATTGATCACAAAGTGGTGAAGAGAGACCTATTTAAAGATAGGGATTTTGTCGAGAACTCTTATGAGCGGTGCTATTTTTGTAAAAAAGAGATTATACAGGTGCTAAGGGAGTTTGACAGAGAGATAATCGATGCGTCCAACTATTCAGACCTAAAGGATTACAGGGCAGGGATTATTGCCCTAACCGAGGAAGGGGTTCTGACTCCGCTTGTCGAGGCTTTGATAACAAAAGAAGATGTTATAAAATTTTCAAAAGAATTCGGTCTGCCTATAAAAGCGCCGGATAGCTGTCTTGCGACAAGGATTCCAGTAGATACCAGGATAGAGGAGGGGATCATTGACAGTATCAGAAATGTGGAGAACACTATAAAACACTTTGGAATTACCCTGGTACGTGCGAGGGTACATGAGAATATTTTGAGAATCCAGGTAATGGAGAGTGAAATGGAATATTTGTTAAAAAACAGGGATGCTATCGTCAGGATTGCAAAAAAAGAGGGATTTGACTATATTGGACTGGATCTCGATTCTTACAGGACTTGATATCCCTGACTTAATTGATTTCCGATGCAGAATTTTTAAATTCGATATTAGCAGCTCCAGGCAGCCTCATAGGGACAGATGATGATTCAATCAGACAGGTTTCCATGGGAACAGAAGAGTACTTTTCCTGCGCTCTCATTAGGATTAAAAACAAGTACCCAAGACCCCTTTAATTCTATTCGAGAAAAGAAAATGTCGGTCTTGGCTTCTCAAGTGGAAGTGGCTACTTGATGAAAATCAAATAGAAAGACATTTGATATGGTGCAGCAAGAAATGAAAATAGATAACATGGAAGCCGGTATACAGAGTATTGAAACAATCGGGCTGGAATCAAAGTTTGAGAAATTTTTCAAAACTTACTATACGAGGGAAATACTAAAAGCAGTCCATGGATATCCTGAAATAAAAAGTATTTATGTTGATTTTGACGATCTGGACAGGTACGATATCTCCCTGGCAGACGAATTAATAACCAGTCCTGACCAGACCATATCTGCAGCACAGCGGGCATTGGAGAATATCGATCTACAGCTTGACGACAGGGCTCCTGCAAGGATAAATATCCGCTTCAAGAACCTCCCGTCAACCAACAAGCGGATGATAAGAGAGATTAGAAGCGATGATGTAGGGAAATTTCTGGCCATTGAGGGGATAGTCAGAAAGGCCACAGATGTCAGGCCAAAGCTCGTAAAAGGGGCGTTTGAATGTCAGCGGTGTGGTTTTGTTATGCATATCAGACAGGAGGGAGAGAAGCTAAGAGAACCGTTTTTGTGCGAGGAATGTGAAAAAAAAGGCCCGTTTAAACTCCTTGTAACAGACTCCAAATTCGTGGATTCACAGAAGGTCCTGGTACAGGAATCCCTGGAGGACCTCAGGGGAGGAGAACATCCTAAACAGATAAGCATATATCTTGATGACGACTTGACTGGAAAGATAACACCCGGTGACCAGATCGAGGTTGTCGGCGTTCTTCGGGCAGTTAGAAAGGTGATAAAAAACCAGCCGACCAGGGTATTTGAGATATTCATAGAGGCCAACTCTTTTAAGGCAATTGAACTGGATTTCGAAGAGGTAATGATCAGCAGAGAGGATGAAGACAGGATAAAAAAGCTCTCAAAAGACCCGCTCATATACGAGAAGATCAGGGATTCCATTGCCCCGCATATCTATGGATACACGGATATAAAGGAAGCCATTATGTACCAGCTTTTTTCTGCCCCTGCTCTGGAACTGCCTGACGGTGGAAAGATTAGAGGAGACTCACATATTATCATAATGGGTGAACCTGCCACAGGGAAATCCGAGATACTCCAGTATGTCGCGAAAACGCTTGCACCAAGGGGAGTCTATGCATCTGGAAAAGGGACATCGGCAGCAGGACTAACCGCAGCGGCTGTAAAAGACGAGTTCGGTGACGGGGGGTGGAGTCTTGAGGCAGGTGCACTTGTCCTCGCTGATAAAGGTATAGCATGCATTGACGAGTTTGATAAGATGGAAAAAAGCGACAGGTCTGCAATGCATGAAGCCATGGAACAGCAGTCGGTCAGCATTGCGAAAGCAGGGATACTCGCCACGTTCAGGGCGAGATGTTCCATACTCGCTGCGGCAAATCCGAAATACGGGCGATTTGACGATTACAGAGCGATTTCGGAACAGGTGAATCTGCCACCAACGATACTCTCAAGATTTGACCTGATATTTTTCATAAGAGATATTGTAGGAGACACGAAAGAGATTGCAAAGCACATCCTGGATACAGTTGTCTCGCCGAAAGAGAGTGTTCCGGAGATAGAACCTGACATTTTAAGGAAGTACATCGCATATGCCAGGCAGAATATCATGCCGTCATTAAACGAGGAGGCGCGGGAGAGGATAGAACAATTTTACGTAGAGATGAGAGAGGTCGCTGAAGATGCAAAGGATGTCCCAATCCCGCTTACTGCAAGACAGTTGTGGGCGATTTTGAGGCTGGCAAGGGCATCGGCGAGAGTGAGACTGAGTCCAGAGGCGACTGTTGAAGATGCAAAGAGGGCAATCCGGCTGGTAAGGGCTTCATTAAAGCAGGCGGGAATAGACACTGAGACCGGTAAGGTCGATATCGATAAGATCATGGTAGGTGTTACAAAGTCACAGCGGGACAAGATAAATGAAATACTTGATATCATAAGAGAGCTTGAAAAAGAGTATGGAACAGCCAAGAAGGTGGAGATTATTGAGAGGGCAGAAGAGAGAGGGATATCTGAAAGGAACGTGGACGAGCTGATCGATAAGCTCAAACGCGACGGGAATATATATGAACCAAAGTATGGAAACTATAAAATAGTGTAGGATAACAGGATAGCACAGTGAGGACCATGATAGAGAGAAATACCGCTTTTAAAACCAGGATCAAAGATGTTGTCGATGGCAGGGCGATTTTCCGGGTACGGGTTTTTGGGACTGTGGTCTCAAAGTATCTCAGCGAAGACAAAAAATTTGCATCCATTACCATGGACGACGGCAGCGAGACTATCAGTATCAGGGCCTTTAAAGAAGATGTATGCCTGATTGATGGCGTGGAGCCGGGAGATATCGTAGATGTCGTTGGAAAAATAGATGAATACAACGATGAGAGATATATAAATGCCGAATCTATAAACGTGATAGACGACCCGAACTGGGAACTCGTCTTTAACCTCGAACTCAT
>WAQR01000113.1 GCA_015520145.1 Candidatus Hydrothermarchaeota archaeon | reverse complement strand
ATATCCACTTCCTGCCCGTCCCTTACCACCCTGGCGGTCTTGGCCTGCATGCCCATGAGTTTCTTGATTGCCTCAGATGTCCTGCCCTTTGCTTTTATCTCCAGTGCCTGACCGAGCACCACGAGCGCAATTACTACCGCAACCACATCATAAAATGGTTCAGACGTCCCTTCAGGGAATATGCCAGGAATTATAATAGCGATTGTAGAATAGACCCACGCCGTCCCTGTCCCTATCGCAATCAGGGTGTTCATATCAGCCGCCCGGTGCTTGAATGCGCCCCATGCACCTCTAAAGAAATGGTTCCCAGAATAAAAGAGCACGAAAAATGCGATAATCCCGGTTATTCCCCATAAGATTCTCAAAGTCTGCATGTCCATATCCTTTAATACAGGGAAAAACTGTGGATACCCGGTAATCATAACAGGTACAGAAACCGCACCGGCAAAATAGAATTTTCTCATAAGACTTTTGTATTCCTTCTCGCGTGCCTCTCTCTCCCTGTCAGCAGGCTCGGTACTTGGTGCAGATACGGTGCGATAGCCAACGCTTTCGATTGCCCTGGTGAGATTTTCTATACTGGTAATTTCCGGCAGGTATCGTATGACTGCCTCTCCTGTCCCCTGGTTTACAAGTGCTGAAAGTACACCACCGGTTCTTTTTAATGCATCTTCTATTTTAGTTACACATGAAGCGCAGCTCATATCTTTGATGCCGATTCGAGTCTCGGCACCGCCCACCTTATAGCCGAGATCTTCAATCTCTTTTACAATATCTGTTAAATTTACGCTTCCAGGATCATATACCACAAATGCCTTCTGGTTTACGAAGTTCACTTTGCCTTCAATTATTCCTGGTACACCCTCTAACGACCTCTCTATCGTGACGACACATGTAGCACAGTCAAGATTGACTATAGGTAACTCTATACGTACCGCGCCCTCAAACCCTTCTGGAATGCCCGTAGTCGCTGACGGGATAATCTCATCGCGTGTTTTTTTTACATCTGTTTTTTTTCTTTTCAGATAATATTGCCTCCTAAAAATTAAGGTTTATTAATAACTACTATAAATACTCTTCCTCCAAGAGAGATGTGGACTGATTTGATTGATAATTGGCATATATATACAATATAGGCATCCATTTGCTCATACGTGCTCTTTTCCAAAGAAGATGTGGGGTATTATCCCCTCGTTCTTTCCCACCTGGGCGACTATTGCATTTGTTACTACAAGTGCGCTTGTCTCGAATATGGGTATCCTGAACTTGTCAATATCCAGAGGGCTTATTATATTATTTGATGTGGAATCTATCAGAACCTTTTCATATTCCTTGACAATTGGCAGGAGGAGGAGGTTATCGCTTTGACCTATAAAGTCAAGTATCTCTTTTAATCTTGATTTTTTGTTCATAGATATTCCAAAAAGATGTATCATATCCCTCCTGTCGCCTTTAAATCTCAGTTTTCCATCTCTCTCCTCGACATTTACTGCGTCCATGGCAGCTTCCACGACATCCAGAGTATTCCCGCTTCCGGAGAGGACGATAAATGCATCTCCACATCTAAACGGTTTTCTGTTCGAGTCCTCCAGCATGAACACCTTCTTATCAGCATGGGCAAATCTCATCTCAAACTGCTCTGCGACATGACCTGATCTTGAAATACCAAAGAAGACAAATAGTCCGTGACGTTTCGTAAGGCGGTTTATCCATCCATTTAGAGCATCGTCATCGATCCATTCAGTATCACGCAAAAGCTTTATATTATCTCCAAAAAGTTCGATCCTCTTTTTATACTCCGTGCACGATGTATCTCTGCATTTCCCCTGCAATCTTACCCTTATCTCTGGTACGATTGAGTTCAGCAGAACCCATGTCTTAAACTCGAACTCAGAACCCAGCGGCGACAGTTTCATATATGCCTCATCTACAGCGGAATCGTATTTGCTCTGGCTTTTTAACAGGACTGAGGTTCCGCCATCGATTTTGGAGACTATCCTGTATGCCGTTGAATTTTCATTTCCTGTAATTAATACAATTCGTGACCCACAATTAACAGCGTTTTTTAGATACCTTATAACCTCTTTGGTTTCGCCTGAACCGGATACAATTAAAACAAGGCTGCTTTTACCTATGAACTTCACAATCCCGTCAGTCAGGGTTGCAGGATAGAACCTGTGTCTTTCTGGGATCTTGAATGTGACGTTATACAGCCCCTGTAAAAACGACTGTGCCGAGAGCCTGCTTCTGCCTGTCCCGAGGATATGGATGCTCCTGTGGCTTATGTCTTCTGTAAGATAGGATGTGAATGCCTCGACCAGATTATTGACGTCTTCTATCTCCAGGTCTTTTACTTCTTCTAAAAATTGATACTGGAGTTTTATTGACTCATAAAATTCCTTTACCTCTTCACTCACTTCCCTTCCTTTCTCTTTCTTTCCCTCTTTCTCTCTCATGATTTGTGACTGTTACTTTCATCTGACTTAAAAATCTTTCTCTGCGTACAGCATCTCCAGATGAAGTTTAGTAATCCTCACAATCTTCTCCCATCTCTTCACGCTTACGCTGTAGTACCACTAAGATGGTATTTCCTAATCAATATAGGAACAAGGAATATTGCAATTATTATCAACGTGGAAATGACGACACTAACCCATCCGCCCAGGAATATTGTCTGCCCATAATTGGTAAATAAGAATGTCATCGGCACCATACCAAAAAAGGTTGCAACAGCGAATTTTTTCAAGGATATGTTGGTAAGCCCTGCACCATAACTTATTATATCGAAATGGAATATCGGGAGGAGTCTTGAAAAAAAGATGAAATACATGATGTATCTCTCTGTACATGTGTCACAAAAATCGATATGGCTTTTAAGAATGTTCTCTATAAATTCACGTCCAAAAATCCTTGCAAGATAGAAACTTATTATCGCACCGATTTCAGCTCCAATAAGCGAATAGAGCGTACCCCAGAACGTCCCAAACAGGACACCTGAAGCTGCTGCAAGGGGCATGCCCGGGAGTGGGCTTATGACAATGGTGATTGCCATTACCAGGATATAGATGATTGGTGAAATTATTCCATGTGATTGAATAAATTCCCTAATGGACTCAGGATCTAACAGATTACAGTGTCTTGTAATGTAAAAGAATAATAAAAAAACAGAGATAATCAATATAAATCCAATTTTCTTTTCTTTTATAAAATCTATAAGACTCATAAACCTTATGATAGTTATCTAACGTCTTTATAGAATTCAATCAACTTCGTTGGAGGTATGCCGATAAAAAATAGAAACCTGATAATCTGCATATGAATCCAGGTCTTCAGGATCCCCTCTCTTTTCATCCTCCTTGGAGAACTGATTATCTTCGCGTCAGGCTGGACAAGTTCTCCTACTTTCCTCAACCTTTTACAGAGATCGATATCCTCCATAAGTTCAATTTCGTTAAAGCCACCAACCTTATCAAATGCGGATTTTCTGACAAACAGACCAAAATCGCCTGGATAGGTCTTTGATAAACGTGCTCTTAAATTTGAAAGAACGCTGACGAATTTGAATTTAAATGAACCATCGTCCAGATGGAATTTCAATGCTCCACCGACAACTGCTCTGTCATCGAGGGCAGTTTCAATTTTATTTAGAGCATCACGCGGGAGCCTGCTGTCCGCATGTAAAAAGAGCAAAATCTCCCCTTCTGCTATACGTGCTCCGGCATTCATTTGCTTTGCCCGTCCCCTGTCTGTGACCATTATGGTAGTCGCATATTTCTCTGCAATCTCCACGGTCCTATCTGTACTCCTGCCGTCAACGACTATGAGCTCAAAGTCGCCTTTCAACCTTGACACGTTTTGAAGCGTTTTCTCGATATTTCTCTCTTCATTCAATACTGGCATTATTATCGAGATCATGACCCTTCCTTCTCTTACGATTTAGGGTTTGGGCGATTTTTGATTCCATCTCTAGTCTTATTATCTTAAAAAAAATTAGAGGATAGATGAAAGGGGTTAAACTTTCATCTTTTCCATTTCTTTCAGCTCGGCTCTCTTGAATCCCAGCATTAGTGTGGTAATTCCTCCTAGAACGATAAACGCCAGCAGGTTGCTCGTCCTCATTAATGCGATAACCGCAAATGACAACGCTTCAGGATATCCCGTCACTGCCAGGAAGGTGAACAAGATCGCTTCTTTTGAACTTGTAAATTCCGGCAGGAAGGTCGGTATCATCCTTATAATCGCATACATGACGAATATCATCAGGAAGGCTTCCATATCGACTTCTGCTCTCATCGCTTTAAATGAATATACCATCAGAGTACCATAAGCACCCCAGACGAACACCATTATCAGCATGATGAATATAAGCAGATCTACCCTCTTTAAGAGCACTCTTAGCCCCCTGTTATATGTACCTACTGTCTCCATTATCGATTCCTTTTTCTCAGGCGAGACCTTCTTTATCCTTGATATCAGGCCAATAGCTCCACTTACGATACGTTCAGCCCTCTTTACATTCCAGCCTAATATAAGTATCACACCCCATCCACCAAGGTTTATGAGAAGTGCTATAAATAGACCCAGGAGTATAATCGGGTGAATATTATATGTAAGGACTACATATATCCCGAGAGGGAGTGTTATAATTCCATTTTTTACAGATGCGATTGCTCTGTGGGCGACTGTACCTGCAATTACCGTCCCGGTGTCCAGACCGAATTTTTTGACTGCAAAATAGACCCTCGCAACCTCCCCACCATATGCCGCGGTTGGTGTTACTTCATTGAAAAACACTGACGAATAAATGATCTTTATAACATCTTTATTGCTAAGTCTCAGCCCCTGCATATAGAGTACAATTGTCCAACCAGATGCGTAACCTGTAATCCCAATTACATACGCTGTAGTTACAAATGGGATATATCTGAGATCTGCCCCCTTCAATAGCTCTACGATTTCCCCTACTCCGGCATAAAAAATAATCGCCGTATATAGGAGGAGTGTAAATGCCAGTAATATAACAACCCTTCTACTTACCAACTAGATCACCTCATAAATTTTTTATCTCTATTTTTTATTCTTATTCCCGTCTATCCTATCGAAAATATTTTATTATATTTAAAGTTTACTATTTTTTATTTTTAAATTGTTTTCAAAATTTTTCTCACGTTGCTGTAAAACCATGATACACCAGCACATTTAGTTCACGCCAGACTCTTTCACTCTCACTTTCCAGTTCTTCCTCTTTCTCCCTGGATTTCCGGTATTAATCTTTTGGTCCATATCTTAGGAAAGCGACAATCGCCATGAGTATCGAACCACCTGAAATATAAAACTGCCAATATAATGGGTTCTTGAGCATATAGACTATAGCCAGACTTACAAGCACTATAATATATACCGGCAGATGGAACTTTATAAATTCAGTTTTATCAAAACCATATTCCGCCATTCTAAATACACCTCCATACTACCCTCTTACGATATTCTACCAATCGATAGGGGTCTCCGTTCATATTCATACTCAGACTCACAAAATCACCTCAACTTCTGCGATATGTGTAGGTTCATTGTTCCGACTATATTAAAAATCGAAGTAGTATTTAAATGTTTTGATTTTTGCATCTACTGTAGTATGAGGCCATCCAATTAACTCCTCCAAAACCCCTATATGTCACGAACACTGGCTATGTCCCTATCATCGTGATATGTGCCTTGTCCATCTTGCATTCATAATGCGGGTTGTTTAGAAGGACATTAAAAGCGGTTTTTGTGGTCACTCTCCAACCTTCTTCCTCATCTCCTGTCCAAAGCACAATGATATCTACGTCGCTTTCCCCTTTGTAATCCCCCCTCGCATAAGAGCCGAACAAAAAGGAGGATGGTTGCGGTTATTTTAAGTTGGGCTGATTTCAGGCCTTTTAAGACAACGTTCTCCTGCGCCTGAATGCCAAGACCACCATCGCCAGCAGCACGACCACTGTCGGGCCGCAGATGCCTCCTTTCTCTTTTTCTCCTTCAGGCGCTTTTGCAGGTTTTTGTTCTGGGGGCGATGTCTTGAGCGGCGGGGTTGGTGAAGGTGTTTCTATCTCTTCTTCTAACGCTGGCTGTTCGGCTGTTTCTTCCTCGGCTGGGGCACTTACGTTCTCTTCTATTTCTTTTTCAAAGGGTTTGT
>WAQR01000112.1 GCA_015520145.1 Candidatus Hydrothermarchaeota archaeon | reverse complement strand
GTGTTTCAATCCCAAATGTTTCTTTATCGTATCGTCCATAAAAATCACTCCAGTTGTTTTTGTTGTATTACCTGTATTTATTGGGGTTCTAAATACCGCTAATAACTCGTTGATATAATATATAAAACTTTTGGGAACTCTGGGGTTGTGTTGGAGTATGAATGTCTTTTCCATTGGGCAGGAGTGGCAAGCCCGGTACTTTCCCGGTACTTCGACAATCGACTAATAATATCCAGGCATTTGCCGAAACTTTTATATATCCAGTACATACCGTCCATAATGGAAGATGCGAAATGAATGCAAAAGAAGAGTTATCAATGAGGATATCTGGAGAGATTGTCTTCTCAGAGAACTGTGGGAAGACGATAAAGAAATGGAGGGACCTTTTCGGGGTATCCAAGACTGCCCTGGCAAATAAACTCGGGGTCTCCACGTCTGTGGTATGTGATTATGAGAACGGGAGGAGGAAGTCACCTGGCGTGAACCAGATAAAAAAGATTATATATGCCCTAATCGAAACAGATGAGGAGCAGGGGTCTCAGTTTCTGAGGGCCTATGAGAAGACATTCATTGGGAGAGACATCAAAGGTGATGCAATACTTGATATTAGAGAATTCCCGTCCCCTGTCCATGTCGAGGATATCTGTGATGCAGTACGAGGAGAGATTATTGTAAATCAGGGGCATATGAATGAGGAGATCTACGGCTATACTGCCATTGACAGTTTAAAAGCGATTCTGGAACTATCGTCTGACGGGCTTTTGAAGGTCTTTGGGATGACGTCTAAAAGGGCACTTGTATTTACAAAGGTATCAATTGGCAGGTCGCCTTTTATTGCTATAAGGGTTTCGAGCATAAAGCCCGGGCTTGTGGTGCTCCACGGCGTTGATACCATCGACCCGCTTGGAATCAAAATCGCTGAAAAAGAGAAGATACCGGTTATTGTATCTGGGATCGAAAAGGTTGATGACCTAATAGCGGGTTTGAGAAAGATAAGGGTTTAGGATGATAGGTATATAGGATTACAGGAGGAAGAAAAATTGGATACAGGAATTGTAGGTTACGGGGTGTATATCCCCCGCTACAGGATAAAGGTCGAAGAGATTGCAAGGGTCTGGGGCAAGAATCCTGAGGCAATAAAAAAAGGGCTCATGCTCCAGGAGAAGGCCGTCCCGAACATTGACGAAGATGCCGCCACCATATCAGTCGAAGCTGCAAGGAACGCACTGAAGATGGCGGGAATAGACCCGGGGGATATCAGGGCGATATATGTGGGTTCTGAAAGTCATCCATATACAGTCAAGCCGACTGCAACAATCGTGGCAGATGCAATCGGGGCGTCGCCGGAACTTACTGCCGCTGACCTTGAATTTGCCTGCAAGGCAGGAACTGCCGGCATCCAGACCTGTATGGGCATGGTCTCGTCAGGAATGATAAAATACGGCATGGCAATCGGGGCAGATACCGCACAGGGTGCACCAGGTGATGCGCTCGAATATACCGCGGCAGCAGGCGGTGCAGCATTTATAATAGGAAAGGAGGGCACAATCGCCAGATTCGAAGGCACGTATTCATATACCACCGACACACCTGATTTCTGGCGGCGGGAAGGTCAGCCGTATCCAAGACACGGCGGGAGGTTTACCGGAAGTCCTGCGTATTTCAAGCACGTATATAATGCATCCGACGGCCTGATGAAAAAGATGGGACTCAAACCTGAAGACTTTGATTATGCCGTATTTCACCAGCCAAACGGGAAATTCCCAAGAAGGGTTTCCAAGATGCTCGGATTTGAAGATGGACAGATCAAAGACGGCATACTTGTTGACAGGATCGGCAACACCTATTCAGGTTCATCTATCCTGGGGCTTGCAAGGGTCCTGGATATAGCAGAGCCCGGGCAGAGGATACTTTTAACCTCGTTTGGCTCAGGGGCTGGAAGCGATTCGTTTAGCATAATGGTAGAGGACGGTATTGATGAAAAAAGAAAAGGTGCACAGAGAGTAGACGAATTTATAGAGGACAGAGAATATGTGGACTACGCGATATATGTCAAGCTGAGAAAAAAGATAAAGGTGTAAAAAGGCGTAAATAAGATAAGGGCATAAAAGAGGTTTTGAAAGATGAAAGTTGCGGCTATCGGGGTAGGACTTACAAAGTTCGGCGAACACTGGGAGAACTCTTTTAGCCAGTTATTTGTCGATGCAGGTGCAATGGCATTAAAAGATGCGGGAATCGATGGAAAAGATATTGAGGCGATATTTGTCGGGAACATGTCCGGCGGGAGGTTTGTTGACCAGGAACATATCTCAAGCCTGATAGCAGATAACTGCGGACTTACACCAATCCCTTCGACAAGGATAGAGGCAGCGTGTGCTTCAGGAGGGCTTGCGCTGCGGCAGGGGGTGATGGCAATCGAGTCGGGCTTCCATGATATCGTGGTGGCAGGCGGAGTCGAGAAGATGACCGATATCCTCACAGAACGCACCACACAGACACTTGCAACAGCAGCTAACCAGGAATGGGAGGCATTTTTGGGCATGACGTTCCCGGGGCTTTATGCGATGATTGCAAGGAGGCATATGCACGAGTTCGGTACCACAAGGGAGCAGCTTGCAATGGTCTCAGTTAAAAATCACGAAAACGCAATGAATAACCCATATGCACAGTATCATGTTAAGATAACTGCTGAAGAGGTCATGAATTCCACAATAGTGGCAGATCCTTTAAGACTGCTTGACTGCTCGCCCATAACCGATGGGGCTGCCTGTATCATACTGGCATCAGAAAAAAAGGCAAAGGAGTTTACTGATTCGCCGATTTATATCACAGGGAGCGGCCAGGCATCGAGCTCGATCTCGCTCCATGACAGGGAGAGGATAGCAGTGACCGATGCGACTGTAAACGCATCCAGGGAGGCGTACAGACGGGCAGATAAGACTCCCGGTGATATCGGGGTTGCAGAGGTACATGACGCGTTTACGATAGGCGAGATACTGGCAATTGAGGGGCTTGGATTTTGCGATATTGGGAAAGGAGGGATTACAACGGAAAACGGGGAAACGAAAATCGGCGGCAGGATACCGGTGAATACTTCAGGCGGGCTCAAAGCCAAGGGCCATCCTGTAGGTGCAACAGGGGTTGCCCAAGCGGCCGAGATCATATTTCAGCTTAGAGGTGAAGCCGGGAAAAGGCAGGTTGATGCAGATGTCGGCCTGACCCATAATATCGGCGGTTCTGGCGGAACTGCCGTGGTTCATATCCTGGAGAAGTGATTATCATGAGCATACCGAGGTTCTGGAGAAATATACAAAGCAGGTATAATCTCATCGGCACCAGATGCAGGAGGTGCAATGAGACATATTTCCCGCTTCGAAACTTCTGCCCGAATTGCAGAAGGATGAGCAAATTGGAGAAGGTCTCGCTTTCAGGGAAAGGCGAGATAGTGACCTATACAGTAATCCATTCGGCATCTGAAGAGTTTGATAGACAGACGCCATATATAATGGCAATAGTTAAATTGGATGAAGGTCCAAGCTTAACCGCACAGATAGTTGACTGCAATATCAGTGAAGTAAAAATCGGCACGAAAGTTAAAAGTGTCTTTAGAAAGATACAGGAAGACGGCGAAGCCGGGTTGATCCATTATGGATATAAATTCACGCCGGTTAGACGATTGGATTAAATTTGAGATATTTAGGTTAAATTAAGATTGAAGATTGATATTAGAATTAAAGGAGGAATAGACTTGAGCAAGTATTGCAATGCAAGTAAAAGCGAGTTGATGAGAATAAACTGTCAAAAAGACCCGGAGTTCTGCAGGATGTGCTGTACACTGCATACCTGTGAACATAACTGGAAAACCAGGAATGTCTGGAAGGAGTGTGATAATTTTGATAAGGGGATATGTAAATTTGTTGGATGAGTCATCTTAAAAGATTTTTCTTTTTAGATTATCAAGAGCCCGTCCAATTAAAACTGGGTTTTGAGAGCGTTAATTGGATGACCTCCTGGAGATACTGGCATTAGCAGCATAACAATTAAATATATGTATGAACAGAATTCATAAATGAAAGTTATATCTTGGTGAAAACAACGTGCCTGAGACATGGATATTAGTCCAACTGATTATACTTGTAGTGCTCCTATTTATATCAGGGTTTTTTTCTGGTTCAGAAACCGCCTTGATATCTGTAAACAAGATAAGGATTAGAAAGCTTGCCGAAGAGGGAGATAAGAGGGCAAAAAGAGTAAATAAGTTACTGGAAAGGCCAAATAGGCTCCTTGCAACAATACTTGTTGGAAATAACCTGGTAAACATCTTTGCAGCAGCGATTGCCACATCCGTTGCAATGGGTTTTTTTGGAAACGCAGGGATAGGTATTGCAACAGGGATATTGACACTAATCCTCCTTATTTTCGGAGAGATTACACCGAAAGGATTTGCAACAAGAAACTCTCTGCGGATGTCCCTGGTAGTATCAGGTCCTATCGAAATTCTGGTAAAGATACTCTATCCCCTTGTCAAGGTCATTACATTTATTACAAACAAAATAATAGGATTTTTAGGAGGAGAAGCCAAGACCATAGCACCTTTTGTAACAGAAGAAGAGATTAAAATGTTAATGGACGTGGGTGAAAAAGAGGGGGTGATAGAAAAAGACGAGAGAGAGATGATAAAGGGTGTTTTTGAATTTGGTGATAAAGAGGTCAAGGAAATAATGGTACCACGTATAGATGTGAAGAGTTTTGATAAGAACGTTACAATAAAAGACGCACTGGATGAGATTTTGAAAACCGGGTATTCGAGGACACCGGTATTTGATGGGAGTATAGACAATATCATAGGGATCTTGTACACTAAGGACCTCCTGGGGTATGTAAAAGAGGGAAAACTTGACATGAAAATTGGTGATATTATAAGGCCGACGTATTATGTTCCTGAGACGAAGGAACTCGGTGACCTTTTAAAGGATATGCAGAAAAAAAAGATACATATGGCGATAGTTGTGGACGAATACGGTGGCACGGAAGGAATCGTTACAATGGAAGATATGCTGGAGGAAATCGTCGGCGAGATATTGGACGAGTATGACGTGGAGGAGGAGGGCATCCGTATTCTTGATGATAGGACTGCCATTGTGGATTCTAGGACAGATATCGATGATATCAATGAGGTTATGGATTTGAATCTCCCACCTGAAGAGTTTGAGACCGTGGGAGGACTGGTTTTTAATACTATAGGGAAGATTCCGGTAATTGGAGACCGTATCAATATTAATGGTATAACCCTCGTTGTTGAAAAATTAAGGGGTAGAAGGATCTCCAAGGTCAGGATAATTAAAGAATCGCGTGGGGATGAGAGTACATAGGCGGTTGCTCATGAAGAATATTAAAGGTCATAAGTGATTAAAAAGGCTCATAATAAAAGCTGTATTTGTAAAGCTATTTCATGCTATTCCATGCATCTGGCAAAATATGAGAATCCCTGTACATCTTCATCTGCAAACTTCTAAGGGTGTGTCTTTAACCAGATTTTCATCCGTTCCATTATACTGTATCTCCAAATGGTCCTAAGTCAGATGTCTTGGAATGCCTCACTGGTTAAGCAGGTGGAAATTGTGGAAATTACCAAATTTCATTCGGAGATACTACAGTGAACCATAATCTTAATATATGGACGAGGGTATATAACGATGGTATATAGATGGATAGAACGGAATATCCAAGTTTTAAAGGTGGGATGATATTTGAGGAATATCCAGTTGTCAGAGGAGACCTTCAGGGAGCTTGTGAAGCTCAAAAATCACTGGTCATTTCAGCACCGCAGGATCACAAACCCTAAAGTGTTGGAGATATTAGATAAACTCAAAAGAGAGATATTTGGATATGGCAACTCTGCATCGGCTGAAGAGATAGAACGCATATCAAACCGGAAGGCACGTGACCAGATGGAGGCTGAGATGGAACGCTTTTCAAAAGACCTAAATGAACTCCTGGTATCCGGATACGACTTTGAACCAGGATATACAATCGACGAACATATAAAAGATATGATTAGGGCAATTGAAGAATGTGGCGTACAACCTCCTGTTTAGTTACGATTAGTTAATGTGGATATACTGAGAATGTAAGAGGAGTGATGTGAGGGGTGAGGAAACGTTTATCTGTATAGGAATCATATATCCATTACATGCATGAAAATATCACACTAGAGGACTATAAAGAAAGTTTTAAAAAGGTAATGATTGAAAAAGAGAAAAGAGGTTTTAGAATACACTTCATATGCTATCTGGTCACGAACTCAATTTTTCTAATAGCAAACCTTGCATTTTCTCCCGACAAACTCTGGTTTCTATGGCCGCTTATTGGATGGGGAATCGGCATCTTTTCACATTACCTGAAGGCTGTGTATCTTATAGAAAACGATATGGAAAAGAGAATCGCAGTTGCCGAGAACCTTGCAAAATCAAAGAAAAGCCATCTTTAAATCCGCAAAACATTGGTTATAGGAAAGGTAGAGGGATTTTTGGAATAAGATAAATGATAAGCTTTATTATCTGGAATGTCAGAACATTGTACTTGGAATGTACGATGTACCGGATTGTACCAACTGACGTGTTAATTAACGTATCAAAGAATCCAGCAGATAAGAGGCAGGAAGGCATATCAGAGAAACCTCAAAAAATCTCCAAATGTGTTTTGAGGAGTGGATGTAGTTGGTAAAGATTGTCGGAATGATCTTTGGCGAAGTTGGATACAAAGAATTCAACTTTATAGTAAGCAGGGATTCAAACCTGCAAAAAGGAGAGT
>WAQR01000111.1 GCA_015520145.1 Candidatus Hydrothermarchaeota archaeon | reverse complement strand
GCCCTTTTCTTCTCCTTATCCCATACACTGGTAACCTTGTAAAGATAGAAATTGTTCCCTATCTTCCTTATCTCTGTCCCCTTCTTTTTGTGCCTTAATATCCACTCAGGATACCTTTTTACCATATTACGTAAATTTGACGGAGTTAGGGATTAAATACTTTGTCTTTTCCCATATTAAATCACCTTCTAAAACCGATTACGCATAACTCGTCCATATACGCATTGCGTATATCATCACAATTTGGAGTTATATCTGCATTGCATATGTACTCATCCTTTCTCTAAATACTTTTGGTAACCTTTATATTACCAAAGATATGAAGTAGATAGACATGGAGTCCAAATCGTTTAAGGACCTGCTGATGTATGACGAGACCCTGTTCAAAGAGGAGCGGGTGTTTGACCTGGACCACATCCCTGAGAGTTATGTGCACAGAGACTCCCAGATGCAGAGCATTGCCACATGCCTTAGGCCGGCACTTAGAGGAGGGAGACCGATAAACGCCACGATATTCGGTCCACCTGCAACAGGCAAGACGACAGCGATAAGGGTCATGTTCGAGCAGATAGAGGACCTGCCGCAGAGCAACAGGATTTTATGCGTTCATGTAAACTGCCAGATACACACATCGAAATTCATGGTCTTCTCACAGATACACAAGAAACTCTTCCGCCATCTTCCACCTGAAACAGGCGTGCCGTTCCTGAAGCTGTATGGCGCGATTTTCAAAAAGCTGGTAAAAGATAACAGGTCGCTCATCGTGGCACTGGACGACATGAACTACCTGTTTTACGACAGGCACGCAAATGAAATAATCTATGATATACTGCGGGCGCATGAGGTCTTTCCAGGAGCCAGAACCGCGGTATTTGGGGTACTCTCTGACGTGGAACTCAGCTATAAATTCGATATCAAGGTCGCATCCATGTTCCACCCTCAAGAGATATTCTTCGAACCATACACCCTCGACGAGATAAAAGACATCCTGAAAAACAGGGCAAAACTCGGATTCTTCGAAGGCGTTATCTCAGACGAATTGATAGAAAAGGTTGCAGAATATGCGTTCGCCCATGGAGACCTGAGGATTGGTATAGAACTGCTTCGAGTAAGCGCACTGATTGCAGAATCCAAATCTTCCAGAAAGATAAAAGAGGAACATATCGAAAAGGCTTATGAGAGGTCAAAATCCATAAACCTCGCCAACCTTATCAAGGGTTTGAGTCCTGACGAAAAGGAGCTTCTAAGACTCCTTGCAAAAGGGGAAGGGCCAAACTCAGGCGCGCTATTTAAGACATTCGAGAAGAAAACAAAACAGAGCTATACCAAGTTTTACAGGATAATCGACAAGCTCGCGGCACTGCGGCTGGTTGACACGAGTTTCTCCGGGAAAGGGAAGGCAGGGAGGACGAGAAGCATATCCCTTAGATATGAAGACAGTGAAATTTTAAAGGCGTTAGATTGAATGATATCCGTTTTACGACTGGGGCACAGACCGCTGAGAGACAGGAGAATCACAACGCACGTGGCACTCGTTGCCAGGGCATTTGGCGCGGACAGGATGCTTATTACAGAAGATGATAAAAACGTATTTGAAAGCGTAAAAGACGTGGTCGACCGGTGGGGCGGAGATTTTGGAATCGAGTATGTTAAGGACTGGAAAGGATATATAAAAACCTGGGCAGGTACCACAGTACATCTGACGATGTATGGGCTTCCAGTTGATGAGAATATCAGTGAAATCAGAGATGCTGGAAACGACATCCTGGTAGTTGTCGGTGCAGAAAAGGTGCCAGGGGACGTGTTCAGATATGCCGACTACAACATCTCGGTAGGAAACCAGCCCCACTCAGAGGTCAGCGCCCTTGCGATATTCCTGGACAGATTTTTTAAAGGAAAAGAACTTAAAAAAGAATTTGGCGGGAAGATGGAGATTATCCCATCTAAAAACTCCAAGATGGTAAGACATCTCAACGAGAAAAGGAGGTTTTGACATGGCAGATACTATGGCAGATATTATTGACTATAAGATTTTTGGTGACGATATGCAGATTGTCGAGGTCGGGCTAGACCCAGGTGAAGGGGTCAGGGCAGAAGCCGGGGCAATGATGTACATGGACGAAGGGATTGAGATGCAGACCTCTACAGGCGGAGGTCTATTTAAGGGATTCAAACGAATGATTACAGGTGAGAGTTTTTTTATTACCACATTTCTCAATAACGGCAGGGGAAAAAGACATGTCGCTTTCGGAGCGCCCTATCCAGGCAAGATAATCTCTCTTGAACTGGAGAAACTTGGTGGGAGCTTTTTATGCCAGAAGGATGCCTTTTTGTGTGCTGCAAGAGGTATTGAGATAGAAGTAGCTTTTACAAGAAAGATTGGGACAGGACTATTTGGCGGTGAGGGCTTTATCCTGCAGCGACTCGAAGGAGATGGTATGGCATTTGTCCATGCAGGAGGCACAATTATTAAAAGAGAGCTCCTGGCAGGTGAAACCCTGCGCGTAGACACGGGATGCCTGGTCGCATTCTCACCGTCTGTAGACTACGATATCCAGTTTATTGGAGGATTTAAAAATGCCCTCTTTGGAGGAGAAGGGCTGTTCCTTGCAAGGCTGACAGGGCCTGGACCTGTGTATCTGCAAAGCCTCCCGTTTTCACGTCTGGCAGACCGCATCTTTGCAGCCGCCAGTTTTCAACAAAAAGGTGAACAGACAGGTTTTGCAGGTGTTGGAGGCGGGCTGCTTGGCGGTGCTGTTGGAAGGCACGGGATTGGGAGACACGGGAATATATGAGATATATAGTCCTGCGGAAATCATATCCCATCAGACACGTCCATCCCGAACATGTTCTGCAATTGATGTGGAGGTTAGCTTTGGATTTCTGGATATGATAGAGGTTGTCATTTCAATAGACGTCCCCGGGTGGATTAACGAGATATCAGACGAGTACAGGATGAAGGTTATAAGTGCTGTCCCGTATGAAAAAGGCGGGGCAAAAGACCTCATGGAGATTGACATCCCAGAAGAAAAGATAGATGAGGCCATAGACCGGTTCAAAGGCCATCCAAGTATCAAAGAGGCTGAGATAGTACCGATATCAAAGAGGAAGGCACTGGCGTCCATCTCCACGCTGTCCTGTCCTGTATGTGCGACACTTGCAGGATCAAACTGTTTCCTTGTAAATGCAGATATAAAAGAGGGGAAGATCAGGTGGAGGTTACTTGGCAGTGGGAAAAACCCGATAAAAAAGCTTGTAGAAAAACTGGAAAGTGCCGGGCTTACAGCAGAGATACTCAGTATTAAAAGTATTAAATCAAAAAAAGACCTCACGGCACGGCAGGAAGAAATCGTCCGCCTGGCATTTGAGGAGGGATATTTTGATTACCCAAAAAGGATCTCCATAAGGGAACTTGCAAAACGTTTTGATATCTCGATTTCCACCCTTTCAGAGATCTTGCGTTCAGGCCAGAAGAAGATTCTAAGATCTTACTTTGCCAAGAATTATTGAGAGCATGACGTATGCAAAGAGATAGAACGTAACTGCCATAAGTGTGCCTGATATGATCTCGATTATCCTGTTTGACATCAGGTATCCCAGAGAAAACCCGACAAGCCCGAGGTTGAGGAGGACAAAAATGCGGTCTCCTGTCTTTTTGCTGAAAAGGTCTGTTAAAAGAGGTACGCCTTCCTGACCAAGTTTGTCACCCCACCTCTCCATCCATACGAGCATCGGGACAAGGTGGTACATTGCACCAATAATTGTAACAGCAACCCAGCCAACAAGTGCGAGATGGGTGTGCACCACAATAAGCCCTGCCACTGGCAATTCTCCTGCACTACCTGCACCTCCTCCTGCACCTTCACCTCCTCCTCCACCGAGCAGGAAATATATCCCGAATAGAGTTGTGACAAGGAAATATATTATGGCAGCCACAAAATATTTCACTGACAAATCGAGTTCTTTTTTTCCGAATTTGACCTCTTTTTTGAGGGTTTTGAACATATTGTAACCGAAAAGATACGCTCCTGCCGCGAAGACGATTCCAGAGAGTATTAGAAGGATATCAAGCCTGTAAAGGGTGGAGATGAAATATCCTGCAATACCCGCATTTAGAATCCAAAACGAGACGCTTCCAATCCTGATGCTATAAAGTTCTCTTAAAGACAGCATCGGGAACATCTGGTACATCGCACCAACGATTGTCATTGAGACGAAGCCAAGGACAGCGAGATGTGCATGGGCTGCACTGACGTTTCCAGGAAATATGGAATATGCCTTACCTGTTGCCATGAAGATACCGAGTGTTACTGCAAACACGAGATATATTATTGCTGCAAAGAAGAACTTCAAGGTGAGTTCCAGCCTGTTGCCTTTCATTGTCTTGATTAAGATATAGGCAAATATGTATGATGCAGTTGCTATGATTATCCCGGATATGACTGTCAGATCCCTGACATTGTAGAGGAATCCCAGGGATATGCCTATGACACCGATATTAAAAAGCAAAAGCTGGATGTTTGCAAGCCTTATATGAGGGAGTTTTTTACCGAGTATTGTTGGGACTATCTGGTACATGCCTCCCATGATAGTCACAGATACAAAACCTAGAAGTGCTATGTGGGCGTGGGCGATTTTGACTGCCCCTGGAAAGATATCAAATGCCCGGCCTGTTACCATCAGTATTCCAAGAGTTACAGCAGCTACCAGATATATAATCGCAAATGTAAATGCCCTCACTGCCAGGTTGCTGTGCTTCATTTCCAGTGCCCCGGCTGCCATTGCCATCTGGTTGGTCACCCCCTGTTTTTTCAAATAAGTTTAGATAAGTGCATTGATCTCATTAAGTAACTTATCTATATTCAGTTTCTGTGCTTCTGCTGCCTTTTTGAGAGTGTTATCTCCGCCGCAGCAGTTGCATATACCGTATTTCATCAGTACATTTGTTATATCAGGGTACATCCGTATGGCTTCCCCGACTTTCATATCGCCTGTTATTTTCATTTTTCCTCCTTGGCTTTTTTTAACCTTTACTCATACACCTTTACTCACATTCACTTCAAAGTGTCCTTCTTCTATCTTCTCTGTCTTGCAGGTAAATCCCCGCTGTTCGAGCATCCTTATCATCGGCACGGGCTCAATCTCGACTACAAGGGTAAAATGCTCACCCGGTTTGAGTTTTGATGCCTCACCCATTATGCGTGGCGGGCGGTCCTGGTGGTCAAGCCCTCTTACATCAATCTTCCTGCCTATTTTCCTGTCAGTCAAATCTATATCTCCTCTAAGATGTTTAAAATATGTCACAGGGTTTTCAGTTTTTCGTTTAGCTCTTTTTCACCGACAAACCCTGTCACGTTTACGTCCACATTTGCAACTCCAAGGTCTCTGACCGCATTTTTGATTGCAAGTGCAAGCTGCATCCCGAGTGGGCAGTAGGGACTTGACGGCGTGAATGTCAGGCTTACATTTTCTCCCTCGACTTTGAGGTCGGAGATAAGCCCCATGTCATAGATACTTGTATTTGTATGTGGGTCTACTATCCCCTTTAATTTCTCGATTACGTCTTCTTGAAGTGTCATTTTAGTTTCACCTCCTACATAGATATGGGCGTATCTTTAATATCTCTTTATCCCCGAACATGTTAGGGCAGGGTCTGTTACGGCGGACATACAAATCTACGGTTGCTGAAATCATCAACTAAGAGTTATATCGATTGTCTGTCCTGGTGTGGGGATGGTTGGCCAGGAAGGTGCGAGGGCTACTGTAGGTGTGAGCCCTGCTGGTGTATTGTATCTTATCCTGATTTTCCATGTACCAGTACCGTTCCCTGTGATGGCGGTAATAGTTGTTCCAGAATTGACGCCAGATATATCCCTCCCGATAGTCCCCCAGTATCTCCCACCAAATGATGTAGCATTCATCTCTTCTGGTATGGGGGCACTGCTATTAAACCCGATGCCGTAGATTATCGTGGCCTCCCTGCCGAACCCCGAACCTGTTGCAATTCCCCAGTTATTGTATGAAGACGTAATCGTCACGGTTCTCGTTGTCCCCGGGCCGCCTGCCCTGACGACCATTATGCTATCAGCGATTTTGTCAAGATTGGCCCTTGCCTCGGCAGCTATTGCAACATCGTTTGAATATTCCTGTACCTTTAACCCGGTATCGAATGTGACCGCTATGAAAAGGAGTATGAACAACCCCAGTATGAGTATTGCTTCGATGGTTATCTGTCCTCTGCTATTCAGACGGCCTGTGTTGTCCATATCTATTCCTTGTTCTCTGTGATATAAATCTCTTTTGCAATTAATTTTATCTAGGTAGATGTCCTAAGGTCTTATATCCTCATGCACTGTTGCGGTCTTTTTCAGAAATTGCCCCCGTAGTATAGTGGATAGAATGGGAGCTTGCGGAGCTCTAGGCCCGGGTCCGAATCCCGGCGGGGGCATCTCACATCTCCAGCATCCCGCACATCCAAAGAGTAGACTCTAAAGAGTAGACTCTAAAAACCAGAACCATATATAAACCATATATAACCATCCATATATCGAGAGAAAGATTAATACTGGACATTTACTATCTTAGAACATGGGAAGTGAACCTGGAACTGAATTGAACATGAATATCGAAGACATCCACGCCATCTGTATGAGCATGGGACATCCCAGACAGGCTGGAGTGGTCGACAGAGATACGTTCAAAGACAGGATAACAGGTTTAGAAAATGAACGATTCTCAGGTGCAGTATGCCTGACCTTCAATTATAACGGCGTACTTTCATCACAGTGGATAGTACTGGAACACGGGGAGATCATAGCCGTATTCCTGGAAGAAGATATCAGGAGAGAATCAAAAAAGAGGACCTGCGACATGATGGCTGTACCTGGTTACCTTGAGGTATTTGAATTTACAGATGCACAGCTTGACGAACTAAGCCAGGTCTTTGGCACATGTTTCTCAAAATGGAAACATGTCCCATCAAGTGAAGAGATGGCACGATGCAGGAAAACATTCACGATAATGAGAGAAGATCTAAGAAAGATGTTTGGCAGGAAAATAGCAGAAGGGGTAATACGTAAACATCTTACAATGAACGAAGAGCTCCAATCAATTTACAGCCGGAAGATGGCAATGGACGCGCTAAAAACACAGATATCAAGACTCAATATTGATATGGCCAGACCCTGTACCGCGGATATTGAAGAACTGATAGATGCCATAAAAGAAAACGTGCTTGTAAAATTTTTAGGTCCGCAACTGGCTGAAAAATCTGCAAACAAATATCGGTCAATCCTCTTCCTTGGAGAGGAGGATATGCCTACAAGAGAGGAGATCCTCTCAAACCCTGTCCTTGCAAAGATGAACCTGGAACTTGAAAAGGTTATAAAGGACAGGTCGATAGATGTCCTCAAGGCACATATACTTGATTTAAATATTAATATAAATAATATAACTAGAAGAGACATCGAAATGCTGATTGAAAGGATACATACAAAAGTTCTCAAAAAGATACTCGGCACGAAAAAGGCCGGGGCGTTCGCCAGAAGGATGAGAGGTTCTTAAGACTGAGAGGTTCTTGAATGATGGAAGTCGTACTAAAGGTTGCTAAAGCATGTCAGGACGACGTGGGTAAAGGTATTATTAGACTGAACACAAAATCTATGGAGACCCTGGGTATCTCTCAAATGGATATTGTCGAGATCGTGGGCAGGCGGTCTACCTGTGCAATCGCTTTTAAGGCAGAAAAAAGTGATGAGCCGCTGGATATCGCCAGGATGGACGGGGTTATAAGAAAGAATGCTGATATAACATTGGGTGACAGCATCACGGTCAGGAAAGCGAGATGGAAGAAGGCACGGATGGTAACGTTTGCCCCGATAAAAAATATCAGATTTTCAGTTGATTTCGAAAACTTTTTAAAGAATAGATTTAAGGGGAAGCCTGTTGTGAAAGGAGACAATGTCCATGTCGGGGTGCTTGGAACAACACTTCCATTCTCGATTCTGGAAACAGACCCTGGCGGAATCGTGACCATATCAGGCGAGACGAGGATACATGTAGAGGAAGCGTCACCAGCCACCAGAGCTGAAGAGAGCGGAATCAGGAGGGTCACCTATGAAGATATCGGCGGACTTAAAGACGTTGTCCAGAAAGTAAGGGAGATTATAGAGCTTCCAATGAAGTATCCCGAAGTATTTGAGAAACTTGGTATTGAGCCTCCAAAGGGCGTCCTGCTACTTGGCCCGCCGGGTACAGGGAAGACACTCATCGCCAAGGCAATCGCAAGCGAGTCTGGTGCATATTTTACCAGTATTAAAGGCCCGGAGATAATGAGCAGGACTTACGGCGAGAGCGAAGAGAATATAAGAAATATATTTAAAAAGGCCAAAGAGAACCTCCCAAGCATCGTATTCATGGACGAGATTGACGCAATTGCACCTAAAAGAGAAGAGGTCCACGGTGAACTGGAACGTAGGGTGGTAGCCCAGCTCTTATCCCTCATGGACGGGCTGCAGACAAGGGGGCAGATGATTGTCATAGGTGCTACAAATATACCAAATTCCCTTGACCCCGCTTTACGGCGGCCTGGCAGATTCGACAGGGAGATTACGCTCGGTGTCCCGGATAGAACAGGAAGAAAGGAGATACTCCAGATACATACCAGGGGGATGCCGCTATCAGGGGATGTTGACCTGGACGAACTTGCAGATATCACCCATGGTTTTGTTGGTGCGGATTTAGAGGCACTTTGCAAGGAAGCGGCAATGTTTGCTCTAAGAAAGGTACTCCCGGATATCGATTTGAAGCGGAGGCGGATACCTCCAGATATCCTCGAAAACCTTACAGTCACAATGACAGAATTTGCCGAGGCGTCAAAGGTTGTAGAGCCGTCTGCCATGCGTGAAGTCTTTTTTGAAATTGCAGATGTCGGCTGGGACGATATCGGCGGGCTTGAGGACGTGAAGAGGAAACTGAAAGAGAGTGTCGAATGGCCGATAAAATATCCTCAAGACTTTACAGACATGGGAATCACGCCGGTTAAGGGGATACTGATATACGGCCCGCCCGGTACAGGAAAAACCCTCCTGGCAAAGGCTGTCGCCAGGGAGAGCGAGGCAAATTTTATCTCTGTAAAAGGCCCTGAAATCTTAAGCAAGTGGGTGGGTGAGAGCGAGAAGGCAGTAAGAGAGATATTCAAGAAGGCCAGGCAGGCAGCACCGACCATCATATTTTTCGATGAGATAGATGCCATTGCACCAAGGCGCGGGGGTGAGGCAGGGGCACGGGTCAGCGACAAGGTGGTAAACCAGCTCCTCACAGAGATGGACGGTCTCGAGGAGATGCACAATATAGTTGTTATCGCTGCAACCAACAGGCCGGATATTGTAGACCCCGGTCTTTTAAGGGCAGGGAGATTTGACAGACTCCTCCTCGTACCTGTACCGGATAGAGCTGCGCGGAAAGAGATATTCAGGGTTCATACGAGAAACATGCCACTTGGAAAAGATGTGAACTTTGATGACCTCATCGAGAAGACGGAGGGTTTTGTCGGGGCGGATATCGAATCTCTTTGCAGGGAGGCTGCAATGCTGGTAATCAGGGGCGCGCATGAAAAGGGTGAGAGGGTAAAGGGTAAAGTGGTTACAGCACGGCATTTTGAGAAAGCCCTTAAAGAGGTCAAACCGAGTGTAGGTAAAGATGTCATGAAATATTATGAGAGGAGTCTGGAAAAACCAGGTGAGAAAGATAGAGGAGATGGAGGGAAACTCGCATATATGGACTAGATTACTAGATTGAAATAGATTAATTATAGATTAGCTAAATGGAAGGTGATAAAAGGATGGCAAAGAAGATCATTCATGTTGTGGTGGAAGGCGGGACGACTGACGAGGTCAAAGAAGTCCATGATATGATCAGGGGGGGGCTGAAGGACTACAAGGTGATAACCACGCATGAGAAAATTGAATTGATACCGCTTTATAACATAAACGAACTTGTGGATATCGTTGCAGAGAAAGTTAGAAAATCCATGAAAAAGTCCATGAAATAGTTGATATACGAACCAGAGATGAAGATTTAGAGCAGATGATAGGACGGTGAAAAGATGAAAAAAGGACGGGTAGTCAGGTTTACTGTAATCGAGGGTACAACCGAGGAGATGTTCAGGGTACAGAAGATAATAATGGAACGGTTACATGAGGGTTACAAGGTAATACCCGGGGAGCAGAAATTCGGGCTAATACCTATCTCAGAGCAGGACGAACTTGCAGACCTTGTTTCAGACATGGTGGTTTCTGGTATAAAAAAAGAGAAACGCAACTTAAAAGATTCTCTTTTTGTGGGGATTGTCCTCTCCACCGAAAGGTGTATGTAGTACATGCGTACAGAGATAGGATGAATATGTTGATAATAAAT
>WAQR01000110.1 GCA_015520145.1 Candidatus Hydrothermarchaeota archaeon | reverse complement strand
TCGCAGCCCTGACAGACAGAAATTATGCATACTCATATTCATACAAAAAAAAGCCTCTCTGGTCATACAATTTCAGTGACACTGTAGAGGATATCGCAACCTCTGCTACAGGCGACTTTGTGGTGGTCGGTGCAGGTAAGAGGGTCTATCTTCTAACCCCGCCAGATAAGACCCCTCCGACTGTAAAAATCACAAGCCCTGAAACAGAGACAGTATCCGGTATTGTGAAGATTGATGCAGATATCAGTGAGGACGCAGATATAGTCGTCTTAATTGATAATAATTATGCTTCAAGCAGGATCCCCGTTAACTGGGATACCCGGTTAATGCCCCAGGGAGTCCACAGGATAACTGTCAGGGCAATAGACTCTGGTGGGAACACCGGTAAGGACAGTGTCGAAATAACCATCAACCAGTCTAAAGTAAATGCGACATCCCGCATAGATTCTGATGGCGACGGGCTTTCAGATACCACTGAACTCGAAATCGGTACAGATCCAGACAATCCTGATACAGACGGGGACGGCTACAACGACAGAATCGAGATTTTAAAAGGTACAAGTCCGCGGGATTATAATTATAAATATGTGGATAACCCGGAGAATTTGACAGAACTCATAAGACCGTATGCCAAAGATGAAGGGATTTCACAAAAATACAAGATTGCAGCAGCCCTGGCGTTTATCAGCGTTTTAATTGTTTTAACTGTGAGAAAATTGAGAGGAAAACCTAAAAAGTCACGAAAATATAAGTTCAAAAGATAAAGTAAGACGATAGAACCAAGCCCTGTATAATTATGGGCCGGTGGTCTAGTCGGTTATGACACCGCCTTCACACGGCGGGGATCGGGGGTTCGAATCCCCCCTGGCCCATTGCAATTACATCAATTACATAATCACATCACATACATCATCTGGCCGTGAGTTTCCTGGATTTAATGGTGTTTAATGCTGTTAGGTATCCGGTTTTTCCTCCCGCTCTCTTCGTGCAGCCTTCAGGACAGCTTCGACCTGAAAGACCGCTGTCCCGATGTACCCGGCAGGGTCGACAAGACTTTCGATTTCTCCTTTTGACAGGTGTTTTGTAACTTCACTATTCTCCAGCATGGCATCTTTTAGTGATATATTTTTCCTGTATGCTGCAAGCGAAATCTTTCTCAAAAGCTCGTGAGCGTCCTGTCTGCCAACACCTTTTCTTGTAAGCGCGATCATGACCGCCTCTGCCAGCTCCATGCCCTTTGTAAGTTCCAGGTTTCTTTTGATATTTTCAGGGTGCAGGACAAGCCCACCGAAGACCTTCTTTGACCTTTTGAGCATCTCATCGAGCAGGATGAAACTTTCAGGGATTATCACCCTCTCAGCAGAGGAGTTTGTAAGGTCTCGCTCGTGTTCCAGGGAGACGTTTTCGAGCGCTACAGAAACATTTGATTTTACAACCCTCGAAAGGCCGCAGATATTCTCGGCATTTATCGGGTTCTTCTTGTGAGGCATCGTAGAGCTTCCAACCTGCTTCCTCTCGTCGAATCGCTCGGATACCTCTGCAATCTCGGTTCTCATAAGATTCCTGACCTCTTTTGCAAACTTGTCAAGCGATGCCGCAATGAGCGCAAGCAGTAAAATAAGCTCCGCATACCTGTCTCTCTGGACAACCTGGTTTGATACCATTGCAGGTTTTAGACCGAGGTATTTCATCACCTCTTTCTGGATCCTTATTCCATCCCTGCCAAATGATGCCTGTGTCCCGACAGCCCCGGACATCTTACCGACAAGTATGCGTTTTTCTGCATCTTCGATTCGATCTATGTGCCGTCTAACCTCTCTCGCCCATAAAGCAAATTTCAGCCCGTATGTAATCGGGGTTGCATGCTGGCCGTGTGTCCTGCCAACTGCAACAGTTTTTATATTCTCCTCCGCCAGCCCTAAAAGGATTCCCTCAAACTCAAAAAGATCTCTTTTTATAATCTTTAATGCATCTTTAAATTGCAGGGCATTTGCAGTATCTATGATATCATAAGATGTAGCACCGAGATGAACATATCTCCCGGCATCCCCGCAGACCTCTGTAAATGCCTTTACCACCGCCATCAGGTCGTGATGGATTTCTGATTCGATTTCCTTTACCCTGTCTATACTAACGTATTTCGTGCTGGCTTTTTTAGATATCATGTCTGCATCTTTTTCCGGGATGTTGCCAGTGGCGGCATGTGCCCTTGCAAGTGCTGCCTCAACATCCAAGAGCCTTTGAAGTCTACTCTCCTCACTGAAGATTGACTTCATCTCCTCACTGCCGTATCTGTGAGCCTTAAAGGCAAGAAAACCTGTCATTTTATACCCTCCTTGGCTTTAAGGCGAATCGGGGCTTAAAGGCAAGAAAACCTGTCATTTTATCCTCTCCTGTAATAATTGTCCTAATTAAATAAAAAGTATTCCCCATATTATCTTTTAATCCCATATTATCTTTTTAAGAAACTTTTATAAAATAGTAAATCGAACGATATTCTTTGTTATCCTTATATAATTTAATCTCGACCTTTATATTGTCATAAAATTTATCTACTGTGAGTAATTCAGAAAAATTCTGATTTTCACCTCTCTTGATAAAAACCTTGCGTGAGATTACATCCTTTCGACCGACATATGTTTTATTATTAAAAAATTCCATGGAGATATTGTAGATATAAGACCTGTCCTGTCCCTCGTGGTTCTCTATTGTAAAGTTTACAAAAAAAGGTTTACCCAGCCCGACATCGTGTTTGATCTCTCCATAGTCTGTAAAATATAGGGTTGTCCACGTCTCTTCTGGCAGGGGTTTTGCGATCTGGAACATGACCACAATAAAAACAACGATTACCAAAACCAGTAGTGTAAAGAATTTGTTACATAATTTTGCTGCATTCATCTAGGTTTCCTATACTCGCCTTAACTATATAAAAATTGCTCAAAATTGGCTTTAAGCTTTAATGGTATTGTGGCATTTGACGTATGACATTTGATGACCCGCCTAAATGGGCTGTTCATTATTATATTTCATTACTATACCTCTTCAATCTCTCGTCTATCATGTCCTGGATATCCTGGACATCCTCCGCTTTCAGGTGCCTGAACCTCTTCTGGGTCTTTAGATACTCAATCACAGGGACCTTCTTTGTGGGCAGATATGTTATCCTCGCATCACCGTGGTCAATCTCATAAAGGACCCACATCCCGCTGTCTACAGCAAGCCTGCATATCTCAATAGACCGTTCAGATGCCGAACCCCATCCAGTCGGGCAGGCAGCAAGCACATGGACGTATGCCGGACCATTTGTTGCAACCGCTTTTTTCACTTTTTTCATATAATCAAGCGGGAATGCAATAGATGCCGTAGCAACGTAGTCCACACCGTGGGCAGCTATTATCTGCGGCATGTCCTTTTTTGGCCTCTTGTTCCCGATAGACACACTGCCAGCAGGCGAGGTCGTGGTCGACGAACCATATGGGGTTGAGCCGCTTCTCTGTACCCCTGTGTTCATGTAGGCCTCGTTGTCATAGCAGATATAGGTCATATTATGGCCCCGTTCCATTGCACCGCTTAGTGCCTGAAATCCGATATCTACCGTCCCGCCGTCACCACCAAACGCAATCACGTTCACATCTTTTCCAAGCTTCTTTAATGCCGCCTCTACCCCGCTGGCGACAGAAGCTGAGGTCTCAAATGCCGCATGAATCCATGGTACCCGCCAGGCGGTCTCAGGATATTTTGTCGAGAATACCTCAAGGCATCCTGTTGCATTTGTTGCTATGGTATTCTTCCCTGCGGCTTTTAGTGCAAGCCTTACCGCAACAGTTGCGCCGCAGCCCGCACATGCGCTGTGCCCTGGCGCGAAAAGTTCGTCACCTGAAACCGCTTCCAGATTCTTTTTAAATTTAAAACATCTATTTGCACGCACATTGGCCTTACAGACCTGCCTGCACTTTATATAACTTGGCGTATCAACGACTACCTGCATTGTCTCCTGCATCATCACTCACCTCAATCCTATCCAGTGGACCTCATCGACCACATCTTTTTCTGCCTTCTTTGACAGCTTAATTATATCCCTGATATCAGGTTGTGTTATATCCCTGCCCCCAAGTCCGATGATAAATCCAAGTACTTTTGGCCTTTCGTCCAGATTATATAAGATGCCCTTTATTTCGGAGAACAGGCCGCCCTCGCCAAGACCTATTGAAACATCCTTTTCAACAACACTTACGACACGGGCATTTTTTAGAACCTCTTTTATCCTCTCTTTTGGAAGTGGCCTAAATGCCTTGATTTTCAAAAGCCCTACATTATACTCGCCCTTGAGCTGATCAATTACTTCTTTGATTGTCCCGACAACCGAACCCATCGATACGATAATGATATCTGCGTCTTTTGTGTTATATTCCTCCATAAGCCCATAACCCCTGCCGGTCTCTTTCTTATATTCCCTGTCTGCCTTTTCGATTGCTTCAATAGCATTTCTCATTGCCTTCTCCTGCTCGAATCGAAACTTTATGTAGTCAGCAGGTGTTGCAAATGCGCCCAGTGTCATCGGGTCATCCGGATCAAGATACACAGCTGGCTCGAACTCAGGCAGAAACCGGTTTACCGCATCTTTATCAGGGATCTCCAATGGCTCGATTGTATGGGTCAACACGAAGCCGTCAAGGCATACCATGGACGGTAGGAGCACCTTTTTATTCTCAGATATCCTGTATGCCTGGATGGTTGTGTCAAGTGTCTCCTGGTTCGTTTCGCAGTAAAGCTGGATCCATCCACAATCTCGTTCAGACATCGAGTCCTGCTGGTCGTTCCATATATTAATCGGGGCAGAGAGTGCCCTGTTTGCATTTGCCATTACGATAGGGAGCCTCATCCCCGAGGCAATGAATAGCATCTCGTGCATGAGTGCAAGACCCTGGGACGAGGTCGCTGTAAATGTCCTGACCCCTGTAGCACTTGCACCGATGCATGCGCTCATAGCACTGTGCTCTGATTCTACCAGCACATATTCTGCATCGAGTTCTCCGTTTGCCACAAATTCTGCAAGATCTTCCACGATATGTGTTTGCGGTGTTATCGGATATGCTGCTATTACGTCTACATCGCAGAGTTTCACAGCCTCTGCCACCGCCCTGCTTCCGTGTAATACATCTCCTCTAGGCATTTACTTCTCCTCCAGTACCATTTCTATCGCGCCGACTGGACACTCGTGTGCGCATACGCCGCATCCTTTGCAGTAATCATAGTCAACCACATATTTCCCATCTTCCTTTGATATACACGGCTCAACGCAAAATATCCAGCAGTTGCCGCAATCTATACATTTGTCATTATCGATTTCAGGCTTAAATGTCCGCCAGCTACCTGTCTTTGTTTTCACTGTACTTCCAGGGTCTTTAACAGACCCGCCAAGGGAAACGGTCATATCCTCGCCTCCATTTCCTTAAACGCTACTTCTACCGCCTTCTCGTTTTTTGATGCGAGTTTTGGAATAAATCTCTTATGTATCCCTTTTATTATCGAATCCAGCGTGACCTCTTTTGAGACTGCGGCAAACGCCCCCAGCATTGATGTATTCACTATCGGAACCCCCAGCATGTCCAGGGCGATTTTTGTCGCATTTATCGTGACGATTTCCGCCCCGGTATCAAGGCCAATTTCATCCGGTTCTTTCTCTGTGTTTACGATCGCCTTTCCATTTTCCTTAAGCCCGTCTGCTACATTTACCACTTCAATGAGTGTCGAGTCCTGCACCACGATATAATCGGGCTCGTAAATCTGGTTTCTGATCCTGATGAATCGATCATCTATCCTTGCAAACGCGGTAACAGGCGCACCCCGCCTCTCTACTCCGAAGAAAGGAAACGCCTGAGAATATTTCCCATCATAAAATGCGGCAGTTGCCAGGATTTCCGCGGCAGTAACCGCACCCTGTCCACCTCTTCCATGAAATCTTATCTCTCTCATCATCTCACCTTGTTACGTCATATGTCATATTTAAAAATGTTTTTCACCTGTTTTTCGTCGTTCGTTTCATTCGTCTCGTTCGCCTTGTTCATCTTCTTCAGCTTGTTTTATGGATTCGCATTAATCCCTTTAATCACTTCATCTATATTACCTTTATCCCTTTATCCATCTACAGGACTGTCAAATCACTAAACGTTAGGGAGTTAAAGTTTCTGCAATGAGTGTACATTTTATCCTGAAATATTGTCCTGACATGAATAGATGGTGGAGTTACCAATAACTGTTACCAATACAAAGATAGCAAAACAATGAAAAATGGGAGAAAAGCCCCCGGAGGGATTCGAACCCCCGACCTACGGTTTACGAAACCGCCGCTCTAACCAGCTGAGCTACGGAGGCAAAAAGTCAAGGATACCTTTTATTTATGCCCGACTTGACTTTCCTAAAAACTATCTTAAAAACCTTTCCACGCAACAGGATATCCAACCGGAGGTCATCCAATTAATACCTTCAAAACCCCATTTCAATTGGACAGTCCCTCTTTTGCAGACTATACAAAAGATTTTTAAATAAAAGGGTTAATTGGACGGGCTCATCCAGGCGAACAGAAAGGTTTTTAAGTCGGGTAAGTCCAACAGCCACAAATAATGAAAGACCGTCGTCTTCTGCCCGCAGGTCTGCCGTCAGGCCCAGGTGTCTACATTATGAAAGATAGGGGAGGCCGCATCATATATATCGGAAAGGCTGCCTCACTCAAAAAGAGGGTGGGTGCATATTTTCGTGAATCGAACGACCCCAAAGTAAACGCACTAAGAGAGAAGATATCAGATGTGGAATTTATCGCAACCGGCACAGAACAGGAAGCCCTGCTACTCGAATCAAGCCTCATAAATATGCACAAACCAAAATACAACGTAAGGCTAAAAGACGACAAAAAATGGCTCTATATCAAGGTGACAAAAGAAGAGTTCCCGAGGATATTTCTGACAAGAGACGTCTTAAAAGACGGTGCAAGATACTACGGTCCGTTCTGTGATGCGGGTGCTACAAGACGAAGCGTCAAGGCACTGAGGAGACTCTTCCCTATCTGTAGCTGCAAGACACCTGGAAGAACCGGTGAAAGGCCGTGCCTCGACTACCAGATGAAGCTCTGTACTGCACCATTTGCCGGGAAGATATCAAAAGAGGAATATGCAGAGATTGTAGATGATCTCGACCTGTTTTTAAAGGGCAGGCATAAAGAACTCCTTTTAACCCTGGAAAAAGATATGGTACAGGCATCTGAACATCTGGAATTTGAGCGGGCAGCAATTATAAGAGACAGGATAAAAGCGATTAAAAAGACGATCTCTGGACAGAAAATCGTGATACCAAGGAAGTTTGATGAGGACGTAATCGGACTTTATAAAAAAGGTTCGCAGGCATGCGTCCAGGTGTTTTTTGTAAGAGAGGGGAGGATCATTGACAGGGTGGAATTTTTCCTCGATGCCAGGCTGTCAGACGAACCAGAGATACTCGCCTCGTTCCTGAAGCAGTACTACTCAAAAAACCCTGCACCAAAAGAGATACTGCTGCCGTTCGAATTCGATGAGATGGACAGCATAGGGACGTGGCTCATGTCAAAATCAGGTGTAAGGCTCGCCGTCCCGAAAAGGGGCAAGAAGCACGACCTTTTAATAATGGCAAAAACAAATGCAATGCTGTCAATGGAGAGAAAGGGAGAAGATGTGGGTATCCTGAATATGCTTCAGGACGACCTCGGCCTGGAAACGGTTCCGCGGGTAATCGAGGCATTTGACATATCAAATATCATGGGTAAAAGGGCTGTGGGCTCGATGGTGGTGTTCAGGGACGGCAGGCCGAGCAGGAAGGACTACCGGAGGTTCAAAATAAAAACTGTTGCAGGGCAGGACGACGTGGCAATGCTAAAGGAGGTCGTAAGACGCAGGTACCGGCGTGTGATAGACGAGGCGAAGCCCCTCCCTGACCTGATACTGATTGACGGCGGGCGCGGCCAGCTCAATGGGGCACTACAGGTTTTAGGAGAACTCGGTATAGGCGGCATACCTGCTGTAGGACTTGCAAAAAGGGAGGAAGAGATATACCAGGCAGGCAGACCAGACCCATTAGTACTTCAAAAAGATTCCAGGTCATTAAGGCTGCTCCAGCAGGTTAGAGACGAGGCGCACAGGTTTGCTGTGGCCTACCACAGGACGCTGAGGTCAAGAGGGCTGAAACTCTCGGTTCTGGACGATATCCCCGGTATCGGCAGGGTAAGGAAGAAAAAACTGCTCACGCACTTCGGGTCAATGAATGACATAAAAAAGGCGTCTTTAGAAGAACTGGAAGGGGTGGTCGGCAGGAAACTGGCAGAGAGGATTTACAGCAGCCTCCATGAAGCTTCATGAATAACTCGAACAACTCATCTTGGATAGCTCATTTCTTACCAACACCGCCCACAACCTTCAAAAATCTGTCTGCCACGGCCTCTTTTGCAAGTTTCAAAAGCATCTGCTTATCTTTAACACTCCCAAAAAGGCCGAGTGGGATCTTTGCAGCAGCAGCAGTGGCATGCCCGCCAGCCTGACCGACATCGCCAAACGCCATGTTCATGGCATCACCCAGGTTTATCCTTATATCTCTGGTCCTCCCGGATATGTGAACGACATCTTTCCCAACACCATAGACAAGGACTGTTGATATCCCTTCAAGATTTAAAAGATAATCTGCTGCCTGGGGCAGGGTGTCCCTGTCACTGATAAGACCCACATTTGACATGAGAAAACTCCCTTTTATCTCCCTGTTCTTTATAGCCTCTCCGAGCACGTCAAGGGTCTCTGACGACATCAGCGGTGCCTCTATCTTTGCAAGCAGTTCATGGTTTGCTTTTGCATATAGTAATGCAACGGCATTCAGGTCCGCGGCAGTTGCGCCTCTTGTAAATCCCTGGGTATCGGTCTTGATCCCATAGAGGAGGAGTGTTCCAAGCTCTTCGTTTATTTCAACATTGGCGTGGAGCAGATACTGAGTCAATATCGTTGAAGTTGCCCCGACTTCCGGCCTGATATCCACGTATTCGCTTTTTATATTTCCTTTATTCACCTGGTGGTGGTCTATTACTATGTCTGGCCTGATATTTTTGGGAAGAGAATTATTCTGCCCGGGAACTGCCACGTCCACGAGGGCGATTTTAGAAAACGCACCCCAGTCTTTAATCTTTGAGATATGGGTGAGTTTTATTCCCATGAGGTTCACAAGTGCCCTGTTTTCCTCATGACTGATCTCTCCGCCGTAGATAATCTCCACCCTTTTTCCAAGGTGTTCTATTATCCTCTTAAGTGTCACCGAGCTTGCGATGGCGTCGGGGTCTGGGTTATCCTGGATGATAATTGCAATCTCCTTGGTTGCCTGTGATATGATGCCTTTTAATCTCTTAAATCCTTTTTTGAACTCGATCTCTTCAAGGCTTTTGATTGCAGATTCCGCGACCACCTCGGTTGGATATATAACGATATCTGCCTCACCCTCCCTGAATTCGTCTTTTGAACTTTTAATCCCTGCCCTTACAATTATAGGGGCATTCGGGTTCATCTTCCTGGCGATTTTGACTGTCTTCTTATTGAGTTTCAGGTCAGTAGTTAAAATCAATATCGCGCCTGCGTCTTTTATATTTGCATCTTTTAGCACCTCCCTGTCAGTCATATCGCCCTCTATAATATTTTCAAAATCCCGCTCCCTTAGACTGTCGATTCTATCCTTGCTGATATCTACAATTGTCAGTTCTTTTCCCTGTTCTTTGAGGACACTTGCAACATAGTATCCTGCAGTACCGCAGCCTAATATCAGATACATTCCAGTTCCACTCACATGGGGTTTACTCAGTTCTTAAGTTCTTACTAACTACTATTATATTTCCATGGGTTTTCTCATGGTAATATTAATAAAGCCCTATAAATAAATTTTGTGAGAAAACAATTATAAATATAGATTTTGCAGGTGGTAAATTAAATTGTATAGGAAGATACTGGATCTGATTAGGGAGCAGCACAAGTGGAGAGGCAGCTGCCTTAATATGATAGCAAGTGAGAATATAGTCTCTCCATCTGTCAGGATGGCGATTGCAAGCGATTTCGGTCATAGATATGCTGAGGGTATGCTTGGGGGGAAAGATAAGGAAGGTTTCCAGATATTCAACAGATTCTACCAGGGTACCAAGATATATGATAAGGTGGAGGCGATAGCAATGAAGCTCACTGAAGAGC
>WAQR01000109.1 GCA_015520145.1 Candidatus Hydrothermarchaeota archaeon | reverse complement strand
GACCAGGACCCTGACGAGGCAGTCAAGAAGACAAAAGAGTTCCTGGCTTCTGTAGGGCGGTCCCCGAAAGACTATATCTCGCCGGACGAGGACGATACCGTAAACCTCGGTTCTTACATGAGGTTTGCGCAGAAAGGCAGCACCGTGTACTACAAGGGTGTGCCAAGAGACAAATGGGAGACAAAGTAGGAGAGTGATGAGAGATGACAAAACAATCAATGCCAGATAGGCTAACCTGGAAAGATAAGCTCCTAAACGTCTATCCAGAACCTGCCAAGTATGCAAACGAGAGAAAAGAGAAGATAGACTTCTGGAATGTGCAGTCTGCCGATAGGTGGGGCATGATACCAGACCATATCGGGTTCTTTGTCGACCTTAAAAGATGTATTGGGTGCTTTAGCTGTGAGACCCACTGCAAGATGGAGCACGACGACCCGATGGGCCCAAGAAGGATGAGGGTCATGCAGATAGGTCCAAAACGCGTTGGGAAGCACCTGAAAACGATCTACTACCCGATGAACTGTTTCCACTGCGGTAAACCTGCCTGCGTGGAGGCGTGTCCTACCGGGGCAATGATAAAACGTGCAAAAGATGGGATTGTCTATGTGGACAGTGAGAAATGCATTGGCTGCAAGAGATGCATGCAGGCATGTCCTTTTGGTGCGCCACAGTATGATACCAGAAGCGGAAAGGTCATAAAATGCGACCTCTGCATGGACAGAATAGACCGCGGACTGCAGCCGGCATGCGCAACGAAATGCGCTACCCACTGTATATATGTCGGCAACCATGATGACATCATGACATACTTCAGGGAAAAACAGGCACTCCTGCTAAGTACAGTCTTCATGGATGGCCGCGACAACGACACGCTTTGCACACCATGCTATGTCTGGCCGGAGAAACATTTCTTTGTGCCTCGCATCAGGCTAAAACCAGGTGCTCTGATGGAGAGGATAACAAAGATCACTCCAATGCAGAAAGTGAAGGCAAAGGCAAAGTAGGGCAAGCGGCAGCAGCGAGAGCTGGCTGGCGCGGCTTGGTTTTGTTTGCACACACAAAAAAACAAAACCAAACCCCCTTAAAGCCTACTACTATAGCAATAAGAGAAATAGAAATAGGAAGAAATGAAGAAGCGAAAGCAAGTCGGCACTTCTTCTTCCTATCTCTAATATTTTATTTTCTTTTAGAAGATAGGGTGTGTAATGATAATGCCAGATAAAGGGTCGTCAAAGAAGTCAAAAAAGGAAAAAGATCCGAAATTAATTCCAGGTACGTGTATAGAGGTTATAGGACTTGTTCCAGGAGAGCTTAGGAAGTTTGTTATGAAGATAGGGCGTGAGTGGAATTATGCGACGACGGTTATAAGGGAAAACCAGGCGCTAAAACTTGGGACAGTATTTTTTGGAAATAATATAGAGGACGTTCTTACGTGTCCTGCTTATGTTTATCCTGAAAAGCATCGTGTGGTACCAAGAGAGAAATTAAAACCTATTATTAAAACCTGAAAATGGAAGACGATTGAGATGGAATTGATGGTAGAAGTAGCAGATAATGAACCAGGACCTGAAGATATTGTAATGTTCATCGATTTAAAAAATTGTATTGGGTGTTTTAGCTGTGAGGTCCACTGCAAGCTGGAAAATGAGCTACCGATGGGTCCAAGGCTCATAAGGGTAATGCAGGTAGGTCCAAAGAGAGTAAAAGGCAGGCTCAAGACACTTTATATCCCAATGCCGTGTTATCACTGCAATCCTGCTCCATGTATTGAAGCATGTCCGGCAGGTGCAATGAAGAGGAGGGCGAAGGACGGGATCGTCTATGTTGATACACCGGCGTGCACAGGCTGTAAGAGATGTATGCAGGCATGCCCCTATGGTGCACCGCAGTATGATACGAGGTCAGGGAAGGTAATAAAATGTGATTTTTGTAAGAACAGGGTCGATTACAAGAAGACCTATACCGAGGAGGAAATAAAACATATTTACAGATATATCCTTAATAGTGGCGGGGAGCTTCATGAACCTGTTTATGATTCAATAGGAAATATCAAAAGGGACAATCTTGGAAGGCTTGTTGACGAGAACGGAAAACCTCTCTCAGGGAAACGCCTTGCAGAAAAGAGGAAAACTGTTACCAAGATAGAGTACAATGGGCTCTGGTCTGCATGTGCGACAAAATGTGCAACAGAGTGTATGAAGTTCGGGAAGAAGAAAGATCTGGAATCTTTTATAAACGAGACGGGAAAGAAACGAGAGATCAAAAGGATTGGGTCTGTTTTCTATGCGCTGCCTGATGGGGATTTCCCTGTCCCTGCGGTACCTGAAGCCGCGAAGAAATCCAAGTGATAGATACCTAATTACTTAAGCTTTTAGTTGAATAATTCCAAATTCGTCTATTCCTTCGGGAATTATTTTTAATTATATATATGAAGATTTAGTAGTAGTACCGTCTGATATCGGGTCGATTCGATAAACTCTGTAGGCTCCAAGATAATCCAAGATAGATTTAAATAAGAGTAAAAGGAATGATTAAACTGGTGTAAAAAATGAAATATAATATCTTAATTACAGGCGGGGCGGGGTTTATAGGATCCCATTTGGCAGATAGGCTAATCGAAGACGGGCACTGTGTGAGAATACTCGATTCACTTGATAAACAGGTCCATCAGGACGGAAACATCCCTGAATATCTAAACGAGAACCTTGAATTCATAAAAGGTGATATGAGGGACAGGGAAACAATAATGGAGTCCTTAAAAGATATTGATGTCATCTTCCACCAGGCTGCTGCTGTCGGGGTTGGCCAGTCAATGTATGAAATCGAAAGGTATGTCGAGGCAAATACTCTCGGGACAGCGAAACTCCTTGATATACTGGCAAACAAAGAACACAACGTCAGAAAACTAATAGTCGCCAGTTCAATGAGTATCTATGGAGAAGGAAAATACGAGTGTGAAAATTGCGGGATCGTCTACCCGAAATTGAGGCCAGATGCGCAGCTGGAAAACAGGGAATGGGAACTAAAATGCCCGACATGCAACCGTCTGCTATTTCCACTTCCAACCGATGAAACCAAGCCACTCCACCCTACTTCGATTTATGCCATTACAAAGAGGGACCAGGAAGAGATGTGCCTGAATATCGGCGGTGCCTACGGGATACCGACTGTTGCATTGAGATATTTTAATGTCTATGGTACACGCCAGGCACTGTCAAATCCATATACAGGAGTCGCGGCAATCTTTTCGTCAAGGATACTTAACCAAAAGAGTCCGATGATATTCGAGGACGGACTTCAGAGCAGGGATTTTGTTCATGTCAGAGATATCGTTCAGGCAAACCTCAAGGCAATGACCAGGAAATCCGGGGAATACGAAGCATTCAATATTGGTACAGGGCGGAGGATGACTATCCTGGAGATTGCAAAAACACTGGTGGAGAAATTAGACCCTGGTGTGAGTAGCACTATTGTTGGCAGGTACAGGAAAGGAGACATAAGGCATTGTTTTGCTGATATTTCAAAGGCAAGGAAAAAATTAGGATACGAACCACAGGTGATGTTCTCGGACGGTATCTTGGATCTGACAGAATGGGTGAAATCCCAGGATGCTGTCGATTCGTTTAACAGGGCACAAGAAGAGCTACAGAGCAAGGGGCTCGTTAAATAGATAATTTAAATAATAATAGATTTCAGTATATTCATATTATGCCTTCATATCGTGCCGGTTTTGATGTTGGTATTGCACTGGTGTCTGGAGTAGTGTGCAGATTTAAGGTTATTAAGCAGGTGCTTTAGTTATGGAATATAAACAGGTTATCGCGGTTAGGGCTGATTTGAAGATGACCAGAGGGAAGACCTGCGCCCAGGTTGCTCATGCTGCTCTGGGCAGTGCTGAGAAGGCGATGGAATATAACAAGGACTGGTACAGGGCATGGAAAAGTGAGGGGCAGAAAAAAGTTGTCGTGAAGGTTTCTGGTGAAAGGGAATTATATATCCTGTATGAGATGGCAAAAGGGGCACGGCTGCCGTGCTTTATTGTAAATGATGCCGGGCTGACAGAACTGCCTCCTGATACCACCACTGTGCTGGGTATCGGGCCTGCGCCTGAGAGGGATGTTGATAAGATTACCGGGGATTTAAAACTATTGGGGTGAGGTCGTGGTGAAGCTTTGAATGGATACAACTCGATATCGGTCTAATGTAAGACCGTGTAAAATGGGGATGGATGTTAGGGGCTTGGGGGCATTAGGATGAGGCGTTAGATTTATGTACCTATACCACTATCTAATCTTATGGCAAATGCACTTGATGACCTTCTCATAAGTCTGGACATGGGAGTAGATTCGACCACATACCTGATTATTGCAGTCATAATCCTGCTCACAGGTGTAATCGTATTCCTGGTATTCAGGAAGCGGAGAGGGCGTGGGAGAGGGCGAAGGAAACCACGACAGGAAAACATGGGCTCAAACCATCTGGATAACGAAAAGATAAAGATGCTCGATGAGCTTGAGACCCTTAGAAAGGAAAAAAAGGTCTTTAAAGAAAAGATTGACGAACTTACCGCTAAACTGAACGAGAAAGAGGAGGCGACTACTGCAATAGAAGAAAAACTAAAAGAAGAGCTGAAAAAGACAGAAGAAGAGATGCTGAAAGTCACAGCCCTAAAAGATGAAATCGAGCTTTTGAGGACAAAGGTTGGAGAACTCGACAGGGATAGGAACGAGATAATACACCAGGCCGAACAGGAGAAAGAAGAGGTTATAAAAGGGCTTAGAGAGGAAATTGAGAGGGAAAAAGAGAAACATGAAGAGTTATTAAAGCAGACTGAAGACGAAAAGAGAAAGATACAGGCAGCCGCCGCATCTGAGAAGACAGAAATAATACAAAGATACGAGAACATGCTAAAAGAAGAAAGAGCCAGCAAAGAAAGGCTTAAAAGTGAGATGGAAGAAGAAAAACAGAAGATCATTGAAGATAATTCTGTAGAGAAAGATGAAATAATACAAAGATACGAGAACATGCTAAAAGAAGAGAGAGCCAGCAAAGAAAGGCTTAAAAGTGAGATGGAAGAAGAAAAGCAGCGGCTCATTGAAGATGCCAGCTCAAAAGAGAAGGAAATAACAGAGAGGTTTACAAACGAAATAGCCAGGCTAAAAGCAGATTATGAAACACGAATTGACGAAATAAAAAATAAAACAAAAGAGTCCATCCAGCAGTTGATAGACGAGAAAGAGGCGCTGGTAAACGACATGAGACGAGAGAACGAAGAATTGAAAAGGGAGAACGACAGACTGAACGAAAAGATCAGGATACTGGAAGTGGAAAAACTTTAGATATGTAGTTCTGTTTTCAAGGTGCAGATATTATGGCAGACCCGATTATCATCATTGCAGGTGAAACATTTACAGCAGTACACATTGTTATATTCACAATCCTTCTAGCCGCAGCCATATTTGGTATATTAAAATGGAAATCACATGCCAAAAAAACCGAGAGCTTTCAGAAGATGATAGCCGAGATGGATCACGACAAGGCAATGCTGTATGATAGATCAGAATCTCTTGAAAAGGAAAATAGAGAGATGAGAGAAAAGCTGGAAAAGATGGAAAGAGAGTACAGCGAGAAGATGAAAGAGATCCAGGAAAAAGAGACCAGGATGGCGGAGAGTTCAGAAAAACTTGATGAAGGGCTTTTGAAAATCAAGGCAATGAAAGATACAATTGAAATGCACAGGCTCAAGATTGGAGAGCTTGAGAAAGAAAACCTTGATATCAAAAAGGAGCTAGACCGTGTCAAAGAGGAGTACGAGAGAGAACTCTCTTTGACCAAAAATAAGTTCCAGTCCCGTGCAGATGAACTGAAAATCAAGACCAAGGAAGCAGTGGCAAAGTTCACAGAGGAAAAAGACAGGACAATATCTGCACTGAAATCTGAAAATGAGGAGCTTAAGCAGAAGGTTGTGAAGCTGAAAGAAAAGTTGGGACTCTGGGAGTCCGTAGGAGATTTGTAAAATGGATGTGGAAAAACTCCAGTCAAAGATTGCTGACTTTATCAGAGAAGGTGAAGAATTAAAGATTCAAATCTTAAACACGCCGTCGTGGCAGAGGATCGCATCAGATTATCAGAGATGGAATCTTGCATGTATCCAGATTCTAACAGATATCTACGGGAAGGGTGCAGATTATACAGAGGAGTTCATAAATGACAAGGTAAAGGGGGAGATTATCATAAAGAATCTGACGATTCTGGGCTCTTCTGGAAAAATAACAAAGGCGATTTTATCATTCGGGACACAGTACAGGGACGTCAAGAAACTGAGCTATATCATATCCCATCAGATCGGAACACTTGATGTTGCAAAAAATGCTGTATCAAACGAGTACCTGACGAACATCAGAGCAGGGGTGTGTAAGGAAGTGCTTGAATCTATCCTGGTTAAGGCGGACGCCCTTCTTAGAGAGGGGTTGAAAGATCCAGCGGCAGTTCTGGCATGTGCTGTCCTGGAAAGTTCGCTTAAACGGATAAGTGAGGCAAAAGGAATAGATTATTCCACAAAAGAACGGATAGATTCGCTGATATTAAACCTGACTGATGAAGATGTCTTCAGTCCAGATGAACTTGAGAAGATTCAGTTCTATGCAAATATAGGGATTGCAGCGTCAAAGGCGAAATTTTATATGTATACCCTTGAAGATGTCAGGAACATGCTAGGCTGGATGCAGGGATTTATTAAAGACAACCTGAGTCCTGGGGAACTTGGGGAAGAATAGCTTAAAAGAATAGCTTAAATAACCTTTAACCTTTCAGGATAGCTTTCAGGATAGATGTAATTTTGCCATGTCTGTCTTTGTTACTATGCCTACAAGTTTCCCGTCTTCGACAATTGGGATCCCGGAAAACCGCCTATCCAACATGGTTCTTGACGCCTCGCCTGCTGTGGATGTGGGCGGAAGGGTAAAGACATCTTTTGTCATGACATCTTCTACAGGTATGTTCCTGATCCTTGCGTATTGATGCCTGTCTGTTGCCTTCCTGAATTCAAAGAGGATCTTTGCCGTATCTTTTTCAGTCACTACGCCCCGCACATTCCCGTCCTCCACGACAACCAGGCGCGAGATATTTTCGTCAATCATTATCCTCCTCGCGTGGACCACCCGTTCTGTCGGTGAGACCCTCCTGACTCTTTTCGTCATAATCTCGCCAAGTTTCACGTCAGAATCTGTCAGGGGTTTTAGGAGGTCTGTTGTGGTTATTATCCCTACTATGTCATCTCTGCTGCTGTTTCCCTCCAGGTCTCCATCTCCATCTCCGTCTCCCTCCCTTACTACAGGAAGTGAGGAGATCCTGTGTTTGATTATCAATTTTGCCGCGGTTTTTAGGTTGTCTTCTTCGCTGATTGTTATAAGATTGCTGGTTGCAACCG
>WAQR01000108.1 GCA_015520145.1 Candidatus Hydrothermarchaeota archaeon | reverse complement strand
GTTAAAAGCGGCCTTATTAGAAGCGGGACATTGATATTCTTAGCAAGTTTTTCAAGATATGGATAGAGCTCCAGGGGGGGTCTAATTGAATATATCAAATCAGCATCTCTGTAAAGGCTTATCTTCGGCACCACCACGTCATCATAGATCGTTTCGGGATTATCAGGATTTATATCGACTGCAAGGACATCCACACCAGATCTTTTAAGCTCCTTTAAAACCGAGAAGTCCTTACCCACGCCTATCTCCAAAACCCTTTTTGCGTCTGGGTAATTATTAACAATATATTCTGCAAAGTCTTTATAATCCTGTATCAATATAACACCTTGATAACACCTTAACACTTCCTATATAGGGCCAATTCAGATTGAAAATATTTTCGGTTGGTATTAGTGAGGACATAGACAATGCTCTTGATAAGAGAATTTAGACCCATTGATTTAAGAAGGGTTTACGAGATAGAATGTAAATCGTTTAAAGACCCATACGATGTGATATCTCTATTAAATCTCTATGAGATGTACCCGGAAACATTTCTGGTCGCTCTAAAAGGCGGGTTTGTTGTAGGTTATGTCATATCAAGGGTGGTGGAGAATAGGTCTGAGCCCAGGACCATCTTGAGCCTATCGAACATCCCGACTATGGGTTTTAAGAGGACCGGACACATCCTGGCGATTGCCGTAGACCCTTCATACAGGAAGCAGTATATCGGGACATCTTTAATGGAAGCGGTTATAAGAAAACTTGAAGAATTTGGAGTTGCAAACATCTGGCTGGAAGTGAGGGTATCAAATAAAGGTGCGATACATTTTTATAAAAAACTAAATTTCAAAGAAGCAGGGGTCCTGCACTCCTATTACACGGATGGTGAAGATGCAATCATATTGAAAAAGGCCATTTACCTGGCTTGAAGATTGTGCTGTGCGACTGTTCGCGATTACCTGGCGATTACCTGCTTCAATTTTGCCTCAATATCATCTCGTTATCATCTCGTCTTTGCATCGTTTTGCCAGTTCCCCAAGCCTGTTTGCGACACTTCGCGGGATTATCTCGTTGTTCTCTGCAAGGACATTCGATATCCCCCATGCCAGGACAAAAATCGCATATTTGTGTTCAGCCTTGGTTCTGTGGATATGGTGGGGGCTGATTCCCAGACTGGTATATCCCTCAAAATATGACTTTGAAACACCGTTATCTATAAGGAATTTCATGAGGTATATCAGTAACTGATGAAGATGTATCAACTCATCCTTATACATTTAACCGCCTTCAACTGTGTTTGTCTCTTTTTTTATCTCTCTTTTGTCTTGTGGACTTAAAAAGTTTACGTGGGTTTTTTTGGGTTTTTCATGCGTTCAGATCATTTGGAGTTAATAGACGGAGGTCTGCTGGCTTTTTTGTTATGTTTCCTACTTTCGCTCCAACCAGGTATTCCACGTCTTTTTCACTTGCGATTTCTACAAGCCTCTGGGTAACCACCCCATCAAAGATAACAACAGTGACTTTCTCTTTTGAGTTCTTCAGTGCCATGGCCAGATCTCTAACCGCGACTTCCTTGATTATGTTTGTCTCCTGGTCCAGCAGGTATGCCTTTAAAGTACCTGACAGGTCGCTGAAATATTTTTTGAACTTACTTACCTTTCCATCTGCCTTCTGCGGTTGCGGGAGGGGTTTAACCTGTATTGGTTTTTGCGGCTTGGATATCTTCCTATCCTGCTGTGAATGCTTATTTTGAACCCCTTTCGGTTTTCCGCCGGCGGGAAGATTTTTTTTGGGCAGCAGGCTCCCTTTCACCTGTTCTGCAGGGATCTTGTTTCGGAGACTCTTGAATATCTCCTTTTTTGTCAGCTCTTCCACCTCTTTGCCGTCTGGGGCCCTTGCAACAAAGTCAACCTCTGCAACCTGCAAAAGCTCTCTTATTATAAGTTCACCACCACGGTCGCCGTCTGTAAATACTGTAACAGTCTTCTGTTTGCTCAAATCGACAATGGTTTTTGGGGTACTTGTCCCTTCAACAGCGATCGCATTTTTTATTCCGTTTTTAAGG
>WAQR01000107.1 GCA_015520145.1 Candidatus Hydrothermarchaeota archaeon | reverse complement strand
GAAAGTGAATTTTTCAGAAAAGGGTTAATAAATCTCTTTTTTGAAGGTTCTACAATACCTGTTCTCTCGAATGCACTGCCGCTTTTTGAACTCAAGAAACTGAGTATCTCAAAACTAAATTTTGAAATAGATGCACTAATTGATACATTAATTCGCTATAAAGAGAAGGGTTCATATTCTGGTAAGAAAGAGAATAATCCAGAGACTGTTATTGAGAACATCCTGGATGAGATGGGGGTCGGATTTGAGAAAGGTGATCTGGGCGAATTGATAAGCAATGCCCCGGATACAAAACGGACAATGGATTTTATTATTCCTGACAAAAGACGTCCCAAGATAATTATTGAATGTTCGTATTTAGTTACCACATCCTCAGGTCAGGGGGATAAGTCAAAAACAGAGATCTCAATTGATTCTTTGATTAAAGAACATTACCCTGAATCTCACTTTTTAGGTTTCGTTGATGGTATTGGTTGGTATGTAAGAAAGAATGACTTAAAGAGGATGGTTGCGGCCTATGAAGATGTTTTTACATTTCATGAAGAGGAGTTGGGACGGTTTAAGCAATTGCTAAAAGGTGTGTTTGATATATGATAGACAGATACATCAATAATATAATTCAAGGTGATTGTCTGGAAGTTATGCAGGATATCCCGGACAATAGTGTGGACATAACATTTGCCGACCCGCCATTTAATTTAAAGAAGAAATATAATGGCTATAGAGATGATAGGAAATTTAATGAGTACTTAAAATGGTGCAAACAGTGGATTCACGAGATGGTCAGAATAACGAAACCAACAGGTTCTATATTTGTCCACAATATCCCGAAATGGTTAACATACTATGCAGGTTTTTTGAATGAAACTGCCTATTTTAAGCACTGGATTGCATGGGATGCGCCAACCGCACCAATGGGGAAAAGTTTACAACCTTCGCATTATGGCATTCTATATTATGCAAAAGATCCTGACAAAACCAAATTTTATGAGATCCGTTACCCACACAAACGATGCAGAAAATGCAATTATCTTCTAAAAGATTATGGTGGAAAAAAGGCAGGTTTACACCCATTTGGACCGCTGGTATCTGATACATGGACTGATATACACAGAATAAAGCATAACAAATATAGAGACAAACACCCCTGTCAACTGCCAGTACATTTACTGGAACGGATAATCTTGATGAGTACAGACGAAAATGATATCGTCCTGGATCCCTTTGTTGGAACTGGAACAACTGTAATTGCTGCAAAAAGACTGGGACGGAGATTTATCGGGATTGATATTGACAGAAAATATGTAAATATCACGATAGACAAACTCTCTAAAGAATCACCTGATTCTAAAATTGAAAATATCTGGGTCAGTTTTTACTTGGATGAAATAGTAACTATCCGGGATATCGACTGGGCAAAATTGGCGCAATATTTCGTAATCCCTGAGAATATCAAAGACATTGATTTTACAAAAATAAAACCACGCACCGCAGAAAAACTGCCAAGATTAACCCTTCCTTGAAAACACTTTTATCCTAGGATATCCAAAATCACACCATGCCTGACGAAAAGACAATAAAAAAAGAATTCAAAAAAAAAGCCCAGAAATCCCCAGAACACCATTATCCAGTCGAAATCCTGAAAGAAGAAGGATTTGCAAGAAAAAGATGCACAAAATGCGCCACCTATTTCTGGACAACAGGAGAACGGGAAGTCTGCGGAGAACCAGACTGCTGTGGCGGGTATTCCTTTATAGGCGACACGCCCGCAAGGGAGAAGATGGACTTCATCAGGACGTGGGAAACGTTCTCATCCATATTTGAAAACTTCGGCTACACCCCTATCCCGCGCTATCCGACAGCAGCAAGATGGAGGGACGACACAGACTTTGTCCAGGCATCGATATACGACTTCCAGCCCTATGTTGTCAGCGGAGAGATTGACCCGCCCGCAAACCCCCTGGTCGTACCGCAGTTCTGCCTTCGGTTCAACGACACCGACAATGTCGGAATCACAGGCAGGCATTACACAGGCTTTGTCATGATAGGCCAGCACACCTTCCAGAACCCGGAAAACTACAGGCCAGACGACTATCTGCGCCACATATACTCCTGGCTTGTAGACGGCATGAAGATACCAAAAGATGAAATCCAGTTCCACGAAGATGCATGGGCAGGCGGAGGTAACATGGGGCCGAGCATAGAATTCTTCTCACGCGGCCTGGAAATCGGAAACCAGGTCTATATGCAGTACGACATCAAATCAGGGACGCCAAAAGAACTTGACATCAAGGTACTGGACATGGGCATGGGACAGGAACGCCCTGCCTGGTTTACCCTCGGCACAAACACAAGTTATGAAGCAGTTTTCCCGACAGTCATAAAAAAACTATGCAAAAAGACAGGTATCCGCCCTGACGAAGATCTGCTTGGGAGATTCCTGCCGTATTCAGGGATTCTAAACGTTGATGAAAGAGACGACATGGACAGGACATGGAAAGAGATCTCAGAAAAGATTGGCGAAGACACCAACACACTAAAAGACCACATACTCCCGCTCTCAGGCATATACTCAATCGGAGACCACACAAGATCCCTTCTCGTTGCACTGACAGACGGTTCCCTGCCATCCAACGTCGGCGGTGGTTATAACCTGAGAGCCATTGCAAGGCGCAGCCTCGACTTTATAACAAGATACGGGTGGGACGTATCCTTACCAGAAGTATGCATGTGGCATGCAGAATATCTAAAACCGCAGTATCCTGAACTGACCGAGCTCCTCGATGAGGTAAGTGAGATCCTGGAAGTCGAAGAACGAAAATACAGAGAAACCAAGAAAAAGTCGAGACGCATCATATCAAATCTTAGAGGAGACATCTCCATTGAAAGGCTCATAGAACTTTACGACTCCAACGGCATCAGTCCAGAAATGCTGAAAAAAGAGGGACTCGATGTGGATATACCTTCAGATTTTTATATCCGGGTCGCTGCAATGCACGAAAAAAAAGAGCAGCTCGCACAGACCACAGGAGTTAAAGAACTTGACCTGTCTGGAATAGAGAAAACCAGGATTTTATACTATTTCGATTACGAACTTGACGAATTTCAGGCAACCGTACAGAAGATAATCGACGGCAAATACGTCATCCTCGACCAGACGGCATTCTATCCGACAAGCGGGGGACAGGTATCGGACAGGGGATACATAAACGGTATCAGGGTCACAGATGTCTTCAAACAGGGAAATATCATCATCCACACAGTAGAACACACAGCCCCCACAAAACTTGCCATAAAAGAGGGTGAGGCAGTCACAGGGAAAATCGACAAAGAAAGGCGTATCCAGCTGACCCAGCACCACACAGCCACTCACATAATAAACGGAGTTTCAAGGATACTTTTAGGAGAACATATCTGGCAGGCTGGTGCAGAGAAGACCTTAAAAAAGGCACGGCTTGACATAACGCACTATACCGCCATAACCGACAGGGAACTCAAAGATATCGAGGAACGTGCCAATAAGATAATCTCGCAAAACCTGCCTGTCAAAAGCAGCATATACAGGAGAGATAAGGCAGAAGAAAAGTTCGGATTTAGACTCTACCAGGGCGGAGCAGTCCCCGGGAGAGAGATTCGGGTAATCGAGATTGAAGACCTTGATGCAGAGGCATGCGGCGGCACACATCTTAAAAACACAGGCGAGGCGTTCCTTGTAAAACTGATAAGGTCGAGCAAGATACAGGACGGAATCGTAAGGCTGGAATATACCGCAGGCGAAGCCGCACGGCAGTATATCAAAAAGGACATCCTTGAAATAGCCTCAGAGATCCTGAATCTTCTATCTGTAAAGTACCCCATACTCAAAGATCCCCTGGGACAATATCTAGAAGAGGTCTCCATTCTCAAAAAGCAGTTTTCAAAAGACAATTTTTACCATCTCATAAAACGCCCTGAGGAATTCCACAAAACACTGTCCCAGGTAAACCAGGTAGAAAGAGAACTTAAAAACGCTGCGGCGACATTTTCAGTCATCCCAGAACAGCTAAAAGACACGTTTGGCAGGTTTATAAGGGAGGCCCGGGAGAACAAAAAGGAGATCCTAAGACTCTCCAGGATACTTGGGATAACTCCCGGAAGCGGCGTGCGTGACATGTCCAGTACTTTTGACCTAAAAGAAGGAGAAGGAGGGCTTGGATCAAAACCCATCCAGAAGATTGCAGAAACTATCTTCTTGACATGGAAAGCCGGGAGAAAAGAACTTGAAAAGCTGAACCAGGAATTTGCAAATGCCCAGGTTGAGAGGCTGAACGATTTTAAGAAGATCGGACGCTATGAGCTGCTAGTTGACGAGATTGAGGCAGATATGGACGAGACCTTAAAGACTGCAAAAAGGCTTCTAGACGAAAACAGAATCATAATCCTCTTCGGTGTGAGTATGAGACGAAAAGACGAGAATACTAAACGTGAAGCTCACCTCGACTTTTCGTCGAGCCAGAGACGGAAATCCGGGAAAACTAAACATGATGCACAACCAGGATTTTCGTCGAGCCAGAAGGTCTCTGTTGTAGCGATATGTGATAAAAATATCGAGATAGACATGGGAAAGATTGTAT
>WAQR01000106.1 GCA_015520145.1 Candidatus Hydrothermarchaeota archaeon | reverse complement strand
TCAGAATCCAATGGGGAGCTGAAAGTCGATATAAAAGATACGAACCGCCCGGACCTCTGGAGCGTTGAGGGTATTGCCCGTGAACTCAAAGGGCACTACGAGATCGAGACAGGTATTGCGGAATACGAGGTTATTGATTCAGGCATAGAAATGAACGTGGATAAAAAGGTCGAGAAGGTCAGGGCAAAAACCGCTGGAGCTGTTGTAAAGGGTTTGGATTTTGACCACGATTCCATAAAACAGATGATCCAGCTCCAGGAAAAGGTTACAATGACCTATGGGAAGAACAGGGACTCGGTCGCAATCGGAGTGTACGATTACGATAAGATAGTGCCGCCTGTCATATACACGACAGTGAAACCCGGGGGAATAAAATTCGTTCCGCTGGATTTAGATGAAGAACTCACTCCTGAAGAGATACTCTTAAAACATCCAAAAGGCCAGGAATACGGGCATCTGATTAAAGATGCAGACGAATATCCTTTGATGATAGATTCAAATAACAATGTCCTCTCAATCCCGCCTATAATAAATTCTGTTTACACAGGGAAGGTTACAGAAGATACCAGGAACGTCTTTATCGAGGTTACAGGACACGATTTAGAGCGGATCTCTATTGCATTAAATGTCATGGTAACAGAACTTGCTGACAGGGGTGGCAGGATTATGAGTGTAAAGGTGAATTACCCAGGACATACCGTTGTCACACCAGATCTAACGCCGAGGAGATTCGAGCTTGACCCGGATTACTGCAGGAAGATGCTTGGCCTGGACCTGGATGACGGGGAGATATTGAGATTACTTGAGAAGTCCAGATGCAGTGCCCGGGAGGAGAAAGGCAGGATCCTGGTGGAGTACCCTGCATACCGAAACGATATAATGCACCAGAGAGATATAGTCGAAGATGTGGCAATCGCTTTTGATATCAATAAAATCGAGCCAGAACCACCTGAGATCTGTACAGCTGGAAAAGAGGCCGGGGTTGAGGAGTTCGCAGACGTTTTAAGGGAGGTGATGGTCGGACTTGGGTTCCAGGAGATACTCACATTCTCCCTTACCAACTGTGAGAACCTGTTTAAAAGGATGAATATCGAGGAAGGGCAGGTATGCAGGATAACAAACCCGATAAGCGCGAACTGGAATTCTATACGAAGCTGGCTTTTCCCTAGCATAATGGAGTTTTTGACAAACAATCTTCATGTCGAGTTCCCGCAGAAAGTTTTCGAGGTGGGGGAGGTGGTGGAGATAGATGAAGATGCAGAGACTGCTACGAGAACCATCAAGAAACTTGTATGTGCAATCTCTGATGACAGCGTAAGTTATGAGGACATCTCATCTGTCGTTGATGCGTTGTTGAGGTGTCTTGGAATAGAATACAGACTGGAGGCGTGTACTCATAGTAGTTTTATAAAAGGGAGGGCTGCGAGGGTCTGTATAGGTACAAAAAACGGAAAGTCTAAGGGGATGGGGATGATCGGGATAATTGGAGAAGTCCATCCCCAGGTCCTCAACAACTGGGGACTGGAAAGGCCTCTGGTGGGTATGGAGCTGGATGTCAGTGATATCTATGATATGATAACTACTAAAAAATAAAAAAATGGGAATAGGGGCGTGGTTTACCTCCCCCTATCCCCTCCTTCTAAGCCAGTACATGATTCCAAGTGGCAGCAGGGCTGCCAGCAGCACGGCAGTAGGTCCGCATATCCCTCCTTTTGCTGTAGGTGCGGGTGTTGTTGCAGGTGCCGCGGTAGTAGCAGGAGTTTTTATTTCAACTGCCTTTCCAAACGAATGAATTTCACTGGCATATTTGGCCGCCCAGGTCTTGTCTTTATCTAGGTGGCATTTCAGGCACGTATATTCCAGTGTGAGATATCCGTTTGCTGACTTGCCGTCTGTGGTGAACATCTTTGCATCTGCACGTGTGTCAATCCTGAATATATGTGTGTTTACATCACCCTCATAGTCAGACACATTTATGGCAGATTTTGTGACTTTTGGCATATGGCAGTCTGTACATGTGACACCATCTTTCTGCATTATGCTCCCTATAAATTCCTCAGATTCTTCAGCGTGACAGTCCTCACATTTCTTGATTATCCCTGGATGTCCTTCGGGGTTCGTTGCACCTTCATGCACCGCTTTGTGCGGGTCGTGGCATGTCGTGCAGTCAAGGGCACTCATACCACCGTTTTTGAGTTCCTGGTACTGTTCGTGGTGGCGTATGAATCCCCCTTTTGAAGGGATGGCGGACATATTATCGCCTCTAACATGGCACTTTCCACAAAGTTCTGCAGACTTATCGACTACTATTGCCACTCCCCTGCCACCGCCCTGCTCGACGTGTTTGCTTCCAGGACCATGGCATGCCTCGCATTGAACTCCGCGAAATTCCCATGTCCCTTCAATACCTTCCAGGCCGTCCTGATGGGTCCCCTCTTCGTAAGCAGCGCCGGTGTTGTGGCATCTCTGGCAGTTGTATGTTTTGTTCTCGCCAGAGTGATAGGAGCTCCATGAACCGTCCTGCCAGTTGTACTGGTTTTTTTCAAGCGGCTGGCCGTCCTTGGTTTTGGTGATGATAAAACCGTCTTTTCCGATGTATCTGGATTTCCATCCCCATCCCCCGATGACGTACTGGATATCGTCCCAGGTGTAACCTTCTGGCAGAGGGATATCCGGCCGGATTGCTTTTGCTTCCTCCGGGGTCAGTAGTTTATAGGGATGTCCAGAGGTCTTCCAGTCATCATATTTGTCTTTATGGCACATTTTGCATTTTTCTGCTCCGACATAAACTGCATCTGGGTCACCTTTCTCAACAGGTTCTTTTGCATCACCTATTACATATTCAACAGAGTATGCTACAGGTAGAACCAGCAGCAATACCGCAAAAATGAAAGATATCCTCATATATACCTCCTCCTGATACTTTTCTATTTTGAATATTTTTTAAGTACAATATTCTAAATTACGTATATTACTGAACATTTAGTATATATAAATCTTGTTACACAAAACGCCTGGAACACGGAAAAATTTAAACAGTATAACGTGAACATATCCAAAACAGTATGTTAAGAGTATCTGCCAGAAGATGGAAAATTTGAGGAACATCAAAATGTTTGAGACACCAGAAGGTATTTCCTCAACAATAAAAGAGATTAAAAGCAGCACAAAAGAGAAAAAGAGCATCCTTGGAAGATTAAAGGGTAGAAGGGAGAAGAGCCTTAGGCTTTCTAAAGAGATTGTGTGGGTGACTGACCTGCTTAACCCACGAAGGACTTACTTTAAAGAAAAGTTTCCAGAGGTAGAACTCGAGATTCCATTAGAACAGAGAGAATTGATGTGGGCAGGCAGCGATTTTCATAACGTCTTTGGCAGGGCAGTTTATCCGGAGGCCTATCATGAGAGATATATAAATAAGGAGGGGATTGCTGGAAGAATAGACCTGTTTGAAGATTTCCCGATTGAAGTCAAGCGTACAACCACTCCAGTCGAAGGAGATATATTAACCTCCCGGCCAGAAAACATTGAACAGCTCGGGATGTATTCTGCACTGCTTGAGATTGATCGCGGTAGGTTAATTTATTATATCTGCAATACGAATGCGGATTCGAATGATGGGGAGATCAGGGTCTACGAAGTCGTCTTTGATGATCTGACCGCTATCTGGGATGAGATGAAAAGGAGGCGTGAACTGCTCCTGGATGCGTGGATTAGAGATGATCCTTCCAGGCTTCCACCATGCGCATGGCAGGGGAAGGGATGTGAATGTGAGAGGGCTAAAAAATGTAACTGCATGCTGGAGGAGAGTGGAGAGAACGGATTTGAATATAATATTGCTGACCAGGTCAGCGAGCTTAAGCTAATCCCGGATGAAGGGGAACGTCTGAGTAAGGTGATATCCGAGTACCTCAACCGTCCGCGGCTGGGTATCAGTTTCTGGGATATCCTGTATCCCCGTAAATATTATTTTAGGGCAATAGAACCCAAGGACACTTTGGAGACGCCCGGAGTGGGAGGTAGATCCAGTAAGGACCTGGCCTGGGTCAATGAAAAAAGAGGGATTGAAAATGCGATAAAGCACGGGCCAAAATCAGAATTTGAGATGGTTTATTCCAGGATACTGGGTGAAAGACTTGCCGTGCTAAATTACAGGGGAAAGCCTGCAATCATCTGCCAGCCGGGGCTTCGTAGCCCTCTTTTACCGGATAAGGATACTGTATCAAAATTTCTAGGAGATTATGTCGGGATTTTGGGGATGGAGTGCGCACTGACAGGTGCAGAGTCCGGGTGGCTGATAGCATATTATTCGAATGTACTGGATGAGGATTTAAGACTCATGGTATATGATATCACGTTCACTGGTGATGGGTTATCCGGCTATAGTAAATTTATGGATGAAAGGTTGAATATGATAAGAACGGCAGCCGCGTCCCTGGACATTTCTATCTTACCCCCCTGCCCGGAGTTTAAGTGCAGATACAGGGACTGGACATGTCCCAATTTAAGTAAATGTAAGTGAGTAAATGTAGAGGTTCCATCCCTCTATTCATCCCTCAACTTTAAATACTCCTTTTGATTATCCTATCATTATGCCAGAACAGGAAAATATCAAAAAAGAGGCCCAGAGTGTCCTGGAAGAGCTGTCAAAGGCACTTGGCGAAATAGACCTCGAGGAGACCTATTACGTGGTTGAGGACATCAATGTGACCAGGAAGGACGGAACACCAGAACTTGATGAGGATTTCAAGACCATCACGAAAAAGAATGCTGTAAAGCTTGATGAGGACGGGAGCTTTGTAATGGAAGTCGGGAAGTGGGTCGAGTGAGAGAGGAATTTAGTGAAACAATGGCAGATGAGGCGGGCATGTGAAGATCCTTCTTGATACCTCGGTTTTTATATCGATTTTTGCAAAAGATGAGCATTTCGATAGGGCAGTCAGCCTTTTTAAGGACACTATCAGCAAGCATGATGGATATTTTTGCAGCATGACGGTCAACGAGATGTTCTGTGTCCTCACATCCTCACAGGGTCAGGGTACGGCGGGGAGTTCATAAAGGAAAAGGTTGATTTTATCTTCTCATCACCTTTGACAAATACAAATTGACCTTTGCAGACTGCCAGATAGCCGCCCAGGGGATTGTGGCAGGCATCAGGAAGATTGGTAGTTTTGATTACTTTAAGTCCTTCTTTTTATTAAGGTCTACCATAAAGGTTAATAATGTTACAGCCTATCTTTAGCTTTAGGAAGTTAGGCCGATAATTATAAATAATATAATTAAATTACGAGGAATGAGAGATGCTGTTTGAAAAGATAGAGGAGAGAGATGTTACCAGGGCAATTATCAGCGGGTTCATGACAGATTTCAGTGAGTATGCTGAAAGCGATGTGATCATTGTGGGTGGAGGTCCAAGTGGTCTTACTGCTGCAAAAGAGCTTGCAGGTAAAGGGATAAAGACGCTGGTTATCGAGAGGAACAACTATCTTGGCGGCGGGTTCTGGATAGGCGGGTACCTGATGAACAAAGTAACGGTCAGGGCACCTGGACAGGAGTTGCTGGACGAGATCGGCGCGCCTTATGAAGAGTATATGAAAGGGCTTTATGTAACAGACGGTCCACATGCCTGCTCGAAGCTGATAGCCGCGGCCTGCGATGCAGGTGCGAAGATATTGAACATGACAAAGGTTGATGATGTCGTCCTGCGTGAGAATAACCGGGTGGCAGGGGTCGTCATCAACTGGACGCCAATATCTGCTATGCCACGAGAAATAACCTGTGTTGACCCAGTGGCCATTCAGGCAAAGGTGGTAATAGATGGCACAGGCCATGACGCGGAAGTTGTAAGTTCGCTTGTCAGGAGGGGGCTGATGAAGACCAGGGGCTTTGGGGCGATGTGGGTTGAGAAGAGCGAGGATGCAGTAGTCGAACATACAGGAGAGGTTCATCCCGGATTGATTGTCATGGGTATGGCGGTCTCGACGGTCTACGGCCTCCCGAGGATGGGACCGACATTTGGCGCAATGCTTCTATCAGGAAAACGAGCTGCCAGTGCTGCCATAGATATCTTAAAATGAAAATATTTCTCTACTCAAAATTGGCTGAGTTCTCGATAGAGGAACTAAAAAAGTATCTTACAAAGAGGTTGAAGGCTGCTGTAGTGATCAGGGGCGATTTCCTTGACCACTTCTCAGGGGCAGCAGGAGGTGGTATGGATGGCCCGGGGGATATGGAAGGTCTTGCAAGAGAACTCGCATCTTTCAGGGTGCTGGACATCGAAAAACCTTTCACATTAAATGAACCGATGTACGGCGAGATACAGTACGAGAAGAAGGTACTGGAAGGACGGGCAAAACCTGGGGGCATACTCTACGACGGCATACAGCTCCACAACTTTTTTAGAGAGATGATCCCAGCAGAGGAGAGAAGGCTGGATGATGTCCACATCATTTTCACAGACAGGCTTTTTGGAACCTTTGACACGAATGACCTCAGGTACCATGCAAGGTCGATTATCTGCGGATACCCGTCGATAATATCAACCTCAGGTATCGTCGAAGCCCCTGCAAAACCGAGGGAGTTCTATATCGAGAAACAGATGTGTTCACTAAACGATATCATGGGAATCGAGCGGCTGAAACAGAAATTTAAGGGGAGGTTTATCGACTACAATGACCGCAGGATGACCGAGGTTGTAAAGGGCTATACGATGCAGGCTGTGTTCTACCAGCTATTCCATGAGGCGTTTTGTGAGGATAAAAACTGCCGGCTTTACAACGCCCACTGGCAGGAAGAACTGATAGATGCCCAGATGAAGCCGCCTGAATTCTGCAAGGTGCATGAGAAAATGCTTGATTGACATGAAAAATTCATAAGTCGTTGTTGATGGTAGAGACGTCATTATTTGCCATGACGCACTGACGAACTATGATGGCTGGATAGTTGTTCTGGCCGCCTAGAGCGGTTTAATTTTCTACCACATAGCTACCGGCGCTGTTGGCATATATCCAGTACCCGTGTCCAGTGTCCATCTCTGTCAGCGGGTCGCGGGTATCTGTTGACATCTTCCAGCCGCCGCCTATCCATGCGTATACGATAGAGTAGTTTATCGAGGACAGTACTGTGGTGAGATTTCTTGAAGTAAGCGAGGGGTATCCCACCAGGTTCCAGCCAGTATTTACATTGATTGTCGTTGAATTGGGTACAGCGCCAAATATTTCCAGGGTGTCAGGTGCGGTCATGTATATCCAGTACCCGTATTCCGGCAAAATCTCTGTCAGCGGGTTGCGGGTATCTGTTGATCT
>WAQR01000105.1 GCA_015520145.1 Candidatus Hydrothermarchaeota archaeon | reverse complement strand
GTTCCCTATCTTCCTTATCTCTGTCCCCTTCTTTTTGTGCCTTAATATCCACTCAGGATACCTTTTTACCATATTACGTATATACGTAATATTGATATATAAAACTTTCTGACCTCTTCTGGGGCTACTCAACTAAATACCTGCAAAAAAAGCGTCATATTACGTAAATTTGACGGAGTTAGGGATTAAAATAGGGTTTTGAGAGTGTTGAGTGTTAATTGAGTATTAATTGGATGGGGGATGGCCTCCTCCAGATGGGCTCTCCTCCATAAAAAGATTTATAAATAATTAAAATTATAATGATTCTACTGTTTTAACATGATTTTTCAGATATATCCATCAAACTTTGGCGGTGTTAGATAATGGTAACCATTCTTGTCGGCGGACAGTGGGGAGATGAAGGAAAAGGGAAGATAATAAGTTATCTGTGCCTGAGAGATAGGCCGGATATTATTGCAAGAGCCGGGGTAGGCCCAAATGCAGGCCACACAGTAATATACAAAGGAAAAAAGTACCCTCTCCGCCTCACACCATCCGGGTTCATCAACGAAAAGGCACGGCTTTTAATCGGTGCAGGTGTACTCATAAATCCAGACGTAATACTCGATGAGATCAAAACACTCGGCATAAAAGAGAGGATTGGTATAGACAGAAGATGCGGGATCATTGAGGAAGATCACCTTACAAGGGACAGAAAATCAGGCCATCTTTCAGGTACTATCGGAAGCACAGGTACTGGATGCGGCCCTGCAAATATCGACAGGGCAAACAGGTCACTGAAACTGGCATGTGATATAGAACCCTTAAAACCCTATCTAACAGACGTACCCCTGGAAATAAACACTGCACTTGAGAGAGGGAAGAAAGTCATCGTCGAAGGCTCCCAGGGATTCGGTCTTTCCCTGTTTTACGGCTCATATCCCTATGTAACATCAAAGGATACTTCAGCCGGGATGGCAGCAGTTGACGTCGGAATCGGACCCAGGAAGATTGAAGATGTCATCGTGGTATTCAAATCATATCCATCAAGGGTCGGAGCAGGCCCTTTCCCGACACTCATGACGGATGACGAGGCAGAGAAACTTGGAATCGCTGAATACGGGACAGTCACCGGCAGGAAGAGGAGATCAGGGCATTTCGATTTCGAGATGGCGCGCTACTCGGCAATGGTAAATTCCGCAAGCCAGATAGCCCTGACATGCCTGGACTATGTCGATAGAGACGTTCGGGGCATAAAATCATACAACAGACTTTCAAAAAAGGCAAAAGATTTCGTTGACGAGGTAGAAAAGAAGGTAGGGGTACCTGTGACAATAATATCCACCGGGCCAGACATGGAAGAAACCATCGATTTGAGAAACGAAAAGATATAAAAGGATATAGATAAACAAGGTAACCAAGGAGGAAACAATACGTGGTAAACTACATAATGGTAACAGGTGGTGTGCTTTCCGGGCTTGGAAAAGGTGTCACAACCGCAGCGATAGGTAAGATCCTAAGCAGCAGGGGTATTAGTGTAGATGTCTGTAAAATCGACCCCTATCTCAACGTTGACCCTGGACTGATGAACCCGTACCAGCACGGCGAGGTCTGGGTTACAAAAGACGGATACGAGGCAGACCTGGATTTCGGGCATTACGAACGCTTTTTAGATACCGAGATAGGAAGAGACCACAACATAACCACAGGTAAGATATATCTGACAGTCCTGGAAGGTGAAAGGCAGGGCAGATATCTCGGGCAGACCGTCCAGATAATCCCGCACGTAACAGACGAGATAAAAAGACAGATCTACGAGATTGCAAGGATAAACAACCCGGATGTCCTCATTGTCGAAATCGGAGGTACCACAGGAGATATCGAGAGCATGCCATTTCTCGAGGCACTAAGGCAGATGAGGCGGGAAAACGGGAAAGAGAACGTCCTCTTTGTCCATGTCACCTTGGTCCCGACGCTTGATGCGGTCGGCGAGCAGAAGACAAAACCCACCCAGCACAGCGTCAAGGAGCTGAGAGGTATCGGTATACAGCCGGATATAATCGTATGCAGGACGAAAACCCCTCTGCTGGATGAGACCAAGGGGAAACTCGCCCTGTTTTGCGATGTCGGAAAACTCGACGTTATAAGCAACCATGATGTCGAGAGTGTCTATGAGGTTCCGCTGCTGATGGAGAGCCAGGGCATGGGAGATAATATACTTGCAAAATTGAACATGAGAGAAAAGAAACACGATTTGAAAGAATGGAGCAGGTTTATCGAGAGGATGAAAAATCCAGCAGGTGAGATTGACATAGGTATTATCGGGAAATATACCGATTTAAAGGACTCGTACATAAGCATAGTCGAGGCGTTGCGCCACGCAGGGTATGCAATCAACAAGAAGATCAATATAACATGGGTCGAGTCCATCGACCTGGAAGACTCACCTGACCTTGTGGAAGACCTCGCTACAGTAGACGGGATCCTCGTACCCGGGGGATTTGGGAAGAGGGGTTCTGAAGGCAAGATCACTGCAATCAGATATGCGAGAGAAAACAACATCCCCTATCTCGGGATATGTTTCGGATTCCAGCTTGCAGCAGTTGAATTTGCCAGGAATGTCCTTGGACTTGAAAACGCAAACAGTATCGAGCTGAATGAAAATACGCCGCATCCAGTCATAGATATCCTGCCGGAACAAAAGGAAATAAAGCAGATGGGCGGGACGATGCGCCTTGGCGAGATCCCGGTTACCGTCGATAAGGACACAATGGCGTACAGGATATATGGGAAGACAGACATCGCAGAGAGGCACAGGCACAGGTTTGAGATCAACCCCAGATATATCGAGCAGTTTGAAAATGCCGGGATGATATTCACTGCCAGAAGCGACAACGGCAGGAGGATGGAGATACTCGAGATCCCTGACCATTTCCATTTCCTGGCCACCCAGTTCCATCCTGAATTCAAGTCACGGCCACAACGGCCTGCACCTGTCTTTGAAGCGTTTGTAAAGGCTGCGGAGAGGAAGAGGGAGACGAGGGAGACAAAAAGGGAAAAAATAAAAATTTAACGCAGGAAAAAACAACGTAGGGGGACCTGAGGGTACCTGGGCTTACCACGGGACGTCTTTCATCTTGAGTTGATATCCTGTTTTATTTACTATCAGGTGGCCGAAGGGGGTTAGAACGAAAAGGACGACAACAGTTTCAAAGTCCAGCGGGAATTCTCCTACAGGCAGTATCAGGCTTGCAAAGACCAGTCCCCCGACGACAAAATTCAACTGATCCAGGAGCGGGGCATGCTCTCCTCTTTCAAGTCCTATCCTCCTCTTTATAAAACTGCCTGTCATATCGCCCACCATAGCACCCAGTGAGAGGAAGAATCCCAGGACGACATCCTGCTGGAGTGCGCCTACAATCGTTCCGCATAAGACCCCTGAGGCAGTACCGCGGATAGTCACCCCATCGCCGAGGATGCGTTTTTTGTCATAAAACTTCTTTTTGAAATCAAGTGGCCGCCCTTTACCAAAAATACACGCACCGGTATTTGCGACATATGCTGGAAGAAAGAAGTATAGTGCATTAATGATTATTTCTATCAGATCTATCAAATTACCACCAGTATAACTCAATACATTACTTACCCGATATAAAGTTTTTTAATCGAGAAGGTCTAATTATTTAAATAATTATTTAAAGAATGGTGTAAGTGATGTAAGATGGGCGTTCAACTGGGTGAGTTAATTTCGCCAAAACCCATTGGTTTTGAAAACCTTAAAGGCAGGAAGATAGCGATAGATGCGATGAATTCCATATACCAGTTCCTGTCGATTATAAGGCAGCCCACAGGCGAGCCTCTAAAGGATTCAAAAGGCAGGGTAACAAGTCATCTGTCAGGATTATTGTACAGGAATGCGAATCTAATCGAGTATGGTATCCTTCCAATCTATGTCTTTGACGGAAAACCGCCAGAGCTGAAAAGGACAACAGTCGAACAGAGGACAAGGATAAGGGAGGAGGCAGAGGTTAAATGGAAAAACGCACTTGTAGAGGGAAACCTCGAGGAGGCGAGGATGTACGCCCAGCAGGCATCCAGGTTCTCTGAAGAGATGGTAATAGAGTCAAAGGAGCTTCTTGGTGCCATGGGGATACCCCATGTCCAGGCCCATTTTGAAGGTGAGGCACAGGCAGCCTATATGGTTCAAAAAGGAGACGCATGGGCGGTGGGATCGCAGGACTACGATTCACTGCTTTTCGGTTCGGCGAGGCTTGTTAGAAATATCACGATATCAGGCAAAAGAAAGGTTAAAAAGAGAAATATATACATTGATATAACCCCAGAAATATTCTATCTGGATAAAGTGCTCAAGGACCTGGATATCACAAGGGAGCAGCTTATCGATATCTCGATTCTCGTTGGAACAGATTATAACCCCGGAGGTGTTGAAGGAATCGGTCCAAAAAAGGCATTCAAGCTTATTAAGGAACACAGGACGATAGAACAGGCTGTTGATAAGAAAGGCCTTAAAATAGATTTCGACGTAACCGCGATAAGGAGGTTATTCCTAGAATATTCAACAACAGATAACTATGACCTTGATTGGAGTGCTCCTGATGAAGAGGCGGTCTTAAGATTCTTATGCGACGAGAGGGATTTCTCTATAGACAGGGTAAAAAAGGTCCTGGAAAGATTAGAGACAAAGATTGGTGATGTCAAGTCACAATCAAGTCTTGATACCTGGTTCTAGGCCGGTTCTAGGTACCTCCTCTCCCTTTAACCATTCAACTCCTTTTAGCCTCTTATGCCTGTTTTCCCTCTAAGACTCCTGTAATCTTTAAATTGCAGATCTTTTCCTGAAGACATATCCAGTTTTCTCCAGTGCACAATCTGCTTTATCTCTGAGAGGAATTTTGATATCCT
>WAQR01000104.1 GCA_015520145.1 Candidatus Hydrothermarchaeota archaeon | reverse complement strand
CAGCGTCAGATGTGTATAAGAGACAGCTTATGAAAGCAAACACACTTTCTTTAGGCGGAATAGTATTATTGGACAAGGCAGAAAAAGATTTTGATTTGATCTCCAGGATTTTTGGCGGGGTCAGTAAAAAGGCGAAGGACAGTACCCGCTCATCGGAGGTGCAGCGAAAAATGGGCCTGGAGGGATTTGAACCCACGGCCGCCCGGTTATGAGCCGGGCGCTCTAACCAAACTAAGCTACAGGCCCAGATTTATGGTACAATATCCTGTCCCTCATCATATCTGCGACGTAGACATACTTAACTTTTTTGCCTGTTGTGGGGGCTGTGTTATCTGCCAAAGATTTCAGATTGAATATATTTCGAGTCAGAACTGCGCATTTTATCCTTCCACCACCTTTATCTCTTCCTCTGTCAGTCCATAAAGCCTGTACACAATATTATCAATCAGCTCATCCGTTTCCCGAATCCTATCAAGAAGTGGATTGAGTTTTGACATCGTGCTGTCAAACGCTTCTTTGATTGTATCACGGGCGTCTTTGCCTTCTATCTCGAGTTCTAATTTCCTTTTGCTCCTCTTGAGGACTTTGTAATACATCTAAGTCCGTCGGTGGCAACTCCAAAGTCATATCCCTTTTTTACCTCATCCAGAAGGAAAAGGTCTTTAATCTGGTTAACTGCACCATCTTTGCTCTTCTCGAAAAGGTCAGAATTTATTGGCTTGGCTTCTACCAAAAAATGTGTGTTATCAGTCTTTGGGGCATAGTCTACCTTCCTGATCCCCCCGGGGATGTCGAACCGTGCCTCCCCTGTTTCATAGCGAACGTTGAGAATCTGGAATACTTTTTCGATAATATATCCCTTGGTGAACTCCTCCGGATTCTGTGCCGTTTTCAAATCGTCGGAAGTTAATTTCATGTTCCCCTCGAAAATACTCGTTTTGCATTCAAGTTTTACTTCAGCCTTTGCCCTATTTATAATCTCTTCGGCGTTCATGATTCACCTGGAACTCAATCTTACTCAATATTATAAAAACTCATCGAATAGTTAATTTTACCTAATTTAATTACCAGATAGTATATGACCATCTTGAGCTTTTTATTATCGAGGGTCATTTGGACTGGATGACATCATAGAAGAATCCTTTCATCGCCCCCTATTTTTTATCCTCTTCCATCTTCTTTCTGATCTCCTCGATCTCGTCTGCCAGGACGTGGATGCAGCCGGAGAGCCTGGTTGTTGGCAGATACCCTCTTACAACGTCCATGGCGATTGATCTTACTCTGTCGAGTTTTGTGGGGGTCATGGGTTCGCTCCTTAATCATACTATTTGATAGTTTACACTACAATCTACTATTTTATTCTATTTATAGGTTTCGTCATAGAATTGTAGTAGATACCATAAGGTGATTACGTGACAGGATTTTTAGTAAGCGACCAGAAAAAGATTGAAATACTTGAGACACTGGCAGATAGAAAATCCCATACCTATTATAACCTGGCAAGGCACATCAAGACCAATTATGAAACCGTCAAGAAAAACTGTAAATTTCTTGAACGTTTAGGCTTGGTTGAAATCAAGGGCGTTAGCAAAGAAGAAAGCGCGTCAAACAGACCATATTATGGTATAAAAATAACTGAGAAGGGGATGGAGTTTATCAGAGGATACAAAGAAAATGACTGAACAGACGGGATAAATATGGTTACTTACTGCCATCTTGTTCAGTGCTCTTAAAGTTCAGTGCAAAATGTTTATAAGTGTATACATACACTTATAAATTTATGAGCGTTAAAAGCATCACAATAAAAGAAGAGGTCTACATGCAGATATCAAACATGAAAAGAGAGGGTGAGAGCTTTAGCGACGTTTTAGAAAGGCTTGTAAAAAGAAAGGCTGATGTAATGGATTTTTTTGGGATGCTAAAAGACAGCGAAGTTCTTTTGACAATGGAAAGGGAGATACTAAAGGAAAGGAAAGTGCAGGTGCCAAGAGATGTACTTCTTTGATACAACTGCCATCATTGAGCTTTTCAGGGGAAACGAAGATTTAAAGTCATTGCTTGATAAGGTAAGTGATGACCTCGCCCTGACATCCATCTCCTATCTTGAGATCTTTTCAAAGGTTTACCACAGGAAACTAAAAAACGAAAAAAAGTATTTCACACGGTTTTTTGCAAATTTTCCTGTGTATCATTTCGATTTAATGGCTGCTGGAGAAAGCAGCAAGATAATGGGCGGCCTGTACAGAAAAGGGGTACCTGTAAATATTTCTGATGTCATGATATCTGGAATATGTCTGGCAAACGGTGCAGATGGAATTATCACAAGAGATGGGGATTTTCGGGTGATTGAAGAGATAAGCGAGCTTAAAGCGGTCTTTTTTTAAAGGGTATGAAGACTCCTCACTGTAGAAGATCTCTATCGCATATTTATTAACGGGTATGCTTATACTCCACCAGCGCTGCTAACGCTCCCCTGGTCTTTTATCCCCTTCCATCTTCTTTTTGATCTCTTCGATCTCGTCTGCCAGGACGTGGATGCAGGTGGAGAGACTGGTTGT
>WAQR01000103.1 GCA_015520145.1 Candidatus Hydrothermarchaeota archaeon | reverse complement strand
GTTCAGGAGCAGGGCATGAAATGCCCTGTAGGTGGTTATATTCAGGTAGGTGGAGATTACCGGCAGCGCTGCAATTGCAGCGACCTGGGAGAGAAATACCAGTACAAATACTGTCCTCTCATTTATGCTAATCTTCATGTACAAAGACCTCCTGGACAGTGATAAGAGGATGAGCAGGAAAATAATAATGGAAACTGACAGAACCCATCTGAATTTTATTATCATATCCAGGAGATATGTGGATATACCTGATGACCACGCCCCGGCTGAGAAGAACTGCACACCTTCCCAGTACAGGCCGCGCCAGAACAGCACCATGCTCAGCGAGAAAAATATCGCCATTGAAAGGTAGTATCTTTTCTCTCTGGCGAAAAACACGCCGGCAATAAGTGAGAGCAGGATGAGGAGTGACAGCACATGGTGGAATGCAGCAGTTGCAAACAGGAAAACAAAAGGCAGGTATTTGTACCGGTGCGACATGGACATGGTATAGATAAATAGGAGTGCCGTGATAAGTGCCAGGGATTCTGCAAGATATGTTGACGAATAAAAGAGATAAAATTCGTTAACAGAGAAAATCGATGCCGCCGCCGCGGCTATTATACTGGCATCTTTCCGTTGTCTGAACATATCTCTTACAAGGAGATACAGCGACATGACGACCAGCACGCTGGTGAAGACTGGTATGAACCGCACTATTGAAAGGATGGACGCACTGCTTAGCAGTGAAAAGACCGCAACGAATATATTCAGTGTCGGCGGCAGGTACAGATTATAGTTTACAGACGCGGTTTCAATGATGTTGTAGACCCTGTAAGCATGGTAAAAACCGTCATATCCATACGGTAGCTCTGAGTTTATCAGCGGAACACCCCTTATGACAACGGTAAACAGCAGCACTGCCACAAGGATGGGCCAGTGATTCCAGGTATTGCCGGTGGTATCCGTCTGGTTCATCCTGTTCATCCTGTTCGTATTCCTCCTGTTCAATAGGTTAAAGATCTCCTTTACGTCTTAATTTTCTGATTTTTGTTTTTAGTCTGAGTTTTTCAAAAGTATTCTGATATTTTACAGGGCGTTCTGCCAGGTTCGAATCGTCTTTAAATATCTCCTTTAGAACCCTGCCGTCCGTGTCCTGGGGTATCGGAATTCCAAACGTGTGGAGAATGGTGGGCGCAATGTCGTATATCTTCAGACCGTCTAATTTCTCGCCGGTGTTTTTGATATCAGGCCCGTAGGCAAGGAAGATTCCGTTCAGCAGATGGTTGCCTCCGCTGCCTCTTTCAAATATATGTCCATGCCCAACATTCGGGCTGACCTCGCTTAATCTCCCATCAACATGTATCACGAGGTCAGGCAGATAACAGCATTTTGCCCGGGACATATCGCCGGTGCCGGTATGGTATATCTCGTCTCTCTGGAAAACCCTGGCAGGGATATCCTCACCGGTGATGGGGTCTTTGAGGTCTTTTAACTTTCCTATTATTTCGTCACAGGTAGCCTTGTAATCCCGGGGGTCAACGCATCCGTCAGGTTCTCTCCCTTTTACATTCAGGTAGATGTCACCGCAGACACTGTACGCAAATGCCCGGGTGTTTTTCCAGTCGATGTCCAGGTCGTCGTATTTCAAAAATCCGGATTTCCCCTTGAAACGGTCCTGTATCTTTTTTGGCAGATGCGCAAATACCATCCTGATTAGTGATATCACATTCAGTTTACTGGCATATATGAACAGCCTGCTGGATACATGGGGTTTGAATTCGTTAAGCCTTAGATATCCTTCTTTAATGAGCCATTCATTAATGTAAAATATCCTTCTATTCGGCCCGAATCCATGGTCTGATACCAGGAATATATTGGTATCCTGTCCCGCCTTTTCCAGCAATTCTTTTAGATTCGTATCCAGCTTCTTGTATGTATCCAGGAGTATTTTTTTATCAGACCAGAAGCGGTGCTGGATCCTGTCAGGTTCTGCATATACCACAAAACCAAAGTCCCAGTCCTTTTTGTCTAATAAAAACTTGAAACAATTATGATGTTTCCCGAGGACTTCGCCGGACTTTCTTATATAATCTCCATCTGTAACTGGCGAGTCCACAATCTCTCCTTTTGTCATATCCGCGGTCATGATATCGACTATATAGCCACCGCATATCTTATCCAGCTCTCCTTTTAGACCAGGAGGATAAGTCATGGCGTCCCGGTTTATGTAAAGCCAGCCCACGACCATACATCCGTTGACACTGTAGGCTGACTGGATATTTGGGAGATTTGCAATGCAGACTTTCTTCCCCTCCTTCGAGACGATGTCCCAGATGTTCCTTTTTTTTTCCTGTCCGCATTTAAAGAAATATGGCATGAACCTGTATCCATCTTTTACCATGAAAATGACGAAGCCGAGTTTTCCTGGGTTCAATCCTGTGGAAAGGGAGCTCCAGGCGGGAATCGTCCACGAAGGGATTGTACTTTCCAGCTCGCCCCAGACCCCGTTTTCCATCAGGCTCCTGAATGTGGGTAATTCACCTCTTACCGCCCAGGGTTCTATCAGGTCCCATGTCGCTCCATCTATACCTACTACCAATACTCTTTTGCTGTGAACCATCAAACGTACCTCAAGAGAACATATCAAATTTTGATGACTTTCCAGCTTAATATATTTTATGAGGGGGTTGTAGCTGAGGTTGTGTAGAATAGATGAACAACTATAAGAAACTTCATAGTCTCTCAGTAACCATTATATATGAGGATGGAGAATTAATATAAATAATAAAATAAGATTACAAATGAGAGAGATAAGAGACGTGGTGTATATGGGTACAGATACTAGATATTCAACGGGTACGAGTGTTGGGAACAATTTTTACATGTACACACATGTACGCCGATCCAATAAAAGGAGGTGAAAAACCATGCGAAAAGTAATGACAGCTCTGATCGTTTTTGCTGTTGTGCTTGCAGCCGTATCCACAGTCATCGAAGCCCAGCGTGGCGGTGGTGGCGGTGGCTCTTCTGGCGGCGGTGGTGGTGGCCACGGCGGCGGTGGCGGCGGCGGCCACTGCGGTGGCGGTGGAACTACACC
>WAQR01000102.1 GCA_015520145.1 Candidatus Hydrothermarchaeota archaeon | reverse complement strand
GCCCGAGGACCGGGCTAAACGAGATAAACCTGCCGGCAGTCCAGCCCGGGTCGTCCATCATGCCCGGGAAGGTAAACCCGGTGATGGCCGAGATGCTTGATATGGTCTGCTTCCAGGTCATCGGGAACGATACGGCAGTAGCAAGGGCATGTCAGGCAGGGCAGTTAGAGCTGAATGTGATGATGCCTGTTATCGCCTACAATATCCTGGATTCTATCGAGATACTGACAAATGGTATCAGGGCGTTCACAGATAGGTGCATAAAGGGCATCACGGCAAACAGGGCAGTCTGCACAAGGTATGCCGAGATGAGTTCTGCCGTCGTCACTGCACTTAGCCCGGTAATAGGTTATGACAAAGCTGCCTCACTGGCAAAAGAAGCTGTCGAGAAGGATATGACCATACGAGAACTCGTACTTGAAAAAAACCTGATGCCGGAAAAGGAGCTGGACAGACTCCTGGATATCAGAAAATTGACATAGAGTTAGGATTAATAGAAAAGGTTTTTTATCTTTTAACATATTTTGTTATATATGACCTATACTCAACCTCTTAAAACCCTTGTCAAAGGTGCGGGTTTTTTCTTTGTGGGGATATTTTTCTCAAACATTGCAGGTTATATCTACAGGATGATAATCGCACGCTGGCTCGGATCAGGTGACTATGGGTTACTGAACCTCGGTCTGGCAGTACTGGGTGTTGGAACGGTGTTCGCCACAATTGGCCTGCCGTCAGGTGTGATGAGATTTGTCTCGTATTACAGAGGCCAGAAAAAAGAGGCTTATGTAAAAGGTGTGGTTCTGACCTCACTTAAAATAGTCTTTCTGCTATCTTTAATCATCGCCTCTGCAATATACGTCTTTTCTGAAGAGATTGTAGAGACCCTGTTCAGCGAACCTGGATTTTTACCTGTTCTGCTCATATTTCTGGTTGCAATACCATTTAATGCAGTAAAACAGATATTTGTATTCACTGCCAAAGGGTTTGAAAATATAAAATATCCGGTCTATACAGAACAGTTTTTCATGCAAACAAGCAGATTGGTTCTGACTGTTCTTTTGCTTTTTCTGGGTTTCGGGATACTGGGTGCCAGTATTGCTACAGTTGTGTCTGTTATACTGTCTGTATTCTTGATACTTTACTTTCTGGAATTTAAGATATACAGGATATTCAGGACAAAAATAAAACCTAAAATCGAAATAAGAGAGTTGTTCAGCTATTCCTGGCCGCTGACTCTAATGCCCCTGGTCTATATGATCCTTTCATGGACTGATACCCTGATGCTTGGCTATTTCCTGGATTCTAAATCTGTCGGCGTCTACAATGTTGCCAGACCCACGGCAGCGTTTGTCATGATGATACCTGATGCACTAAGCCAGCTTTTCCTGCCGGTGTTTACAGGGCTTTTTGCAATTAAAAAATATAATGAAATGCGTTCTGTTTATCGCACCATCTCAAGATGGCTCTTTATGAGTGTTTTACCGATTTCGCTGATATTCATCTTCTTTTCTGAGATTATAATAACCACACTGTTTGGTACGGAATATTCTGCCGCCTCGGTTCCATTTTCAATTTTATCACTTGGATTTTTTTTATCTATCATAGCAGGGCCTGGTGGAGGGGCACTTGCCACCATTGGGAAGACAAAAATAACACTTATTACAACCACCATTGCAGCGATTTTAAATGTGGTTCTAAACCTTGTGCTGATACCTGTCTATGGGATTAGCGGTGCAGCAATGGCTACGGCATTCTCGATGATTGTCCAATACTGGCTTAACATGATACTTGCAAACCACTACCTCAAATTATTCCCGTTTGGCATCTATTATTTTAAACCCATTACAGCATCTGTTTTTTCAATTAGCCTTCTCTATGGCCTGCTGAAGGCCATTTTCCCCACAATCCCGGTATGGGTACTGCCGCCATCTTTTATAATCTTCATTCTGCTATACTTTTCTGGTTTACTTATATTGAGAGCTTTTGATAGAACAGATATAGAGATAATGAAGGCAATTGAGGAAAAGACAGGTATTAAAATCCCGTTTGTCAGAGAGATAATCAAGAGATTCCTGCGTTAATCGAGCTGTTTAATCAAATAATTCATTAACTGATACATATTCCACGTCAGCCAGTTTTCTGCTCTCTTTAACAATGTCTTTCATAACCTGAATCCTCGTCCTGTCTTCCGACATGCTTGAGACATGTCCTGTGATACAGAAAACCCCTCCTCTCTCGTAAGTGAAATAGAGGGCATCAATTAGTTCTTTTAGAGTTACTTTGGGGACTACAACATAACAGTAAACCTCTTTGTGGTCACCAAAATCCAGTACATAGGGATATCTAACAGGCCTTTTACCATACTTCAATCTGAATGCGAAAACTTTAGCTAGATTGGTGAGATACCGATAGTCGAATAAAAACCTTCTGTGTAAAGACGCAGTACCGGCGATATTCAGGTTATTATCTACCACCGCTTTCATGCCGCATCTGGATAGCGCGTGGTGTGGAGGGACAAATGATCTTATTTTCACATCAAATAGTTCTTCGAGATACTCTTTTCCCTTTTTTGTCTTCTCATAGAGGTCTCTCCCTGTATCGTATTCAAATCCGGTTCTGTAATTCCGGTGGCTGTACCCATGCAGCATGATATGCAGCTTTCCCTCTTTTATCTTATCCTTAATAAAATCCACCAGTGCTCTGTTCTCGCCTATGGGCAGTTCTCTATCACTGCCCTCACCTCCCCTCCTGTCTGGAGGTACTGCATCTGAATTGGAATGAATAAACGGGACAACGGCCAGAGAAACTGGTACAGTATCCCATATCCCAGCATAAATATTTTCAATGTCTCTGGGTTTTGTAAAATAACAGGTATCGTCATCTCTAATCGCCAGTTTCATAAATCATCTCCTTTAATTTTCTCACCCTTTCTCCATCTCATAGACCCTTTCGTAAGCATCTGCCACCCTTTTAGAATAACAGTCCCAGGTATAGTTTGATTCGATAAGTCTCCTGGCATTTCTGCCCATCCTACCTATCTCGTCTGGATTGTCATAGAAGTATTGAATCCTGTCCTTGAGTGTTTTCACGTCTTTAATGGGGACTATAAATCCTTCCTCTCCCTCAGTTATTATCCCTCTTACACCAGTATTTTCAGTAGCAATTACAGGTAGCCCTGAGGCCATGGCTTCAAGAGTAACCTTTCCAAATCCTTCGGTAAGGGATGGATGGATATATACACTTGCCTCCTGATAATACGGGACCGGGTCCACGTGGCCTGGTGTTTTTATTGCAATCCTGGTACGGTAAGAATCAATAAGCCCTTTCGTTTCATCAGGTATAATCCCACACAGTACCAGTTCAGAATTTTTCAAGTTCAGCCTGGACCATGCTTTAAGGAGATATTTTATACCTTTATATGGATACATAGAACCAACGAAAAGCCCCCTGAAAACAGCATCTCTCTTTTCACCTGGTTTGAATTTTTTCTCATCAACTCCAAATGAAATATTTACCATCCTATCCTCCGGGAAACCTTCCTTGATGTACGTCTCTTTCGCAGGGTCTGATAGAGCGAAAATATAGTCTGTGTACCTGAGACAATCCCTTATCAGTCCTGTCCTAAAACTACTAAACATGCTACCAGGATATGCCGCGGTCATCTGCATAATCGTCGTGATATTTCGCTGTTTAGCTCTCTGGAAACAGTGAGGAACAAAGGGAAACCCATGGAATATATCTGAATCTTTGATGAATCTCTGTCCTGCCAGGTCAAACAATACCCAGCCAGGGGTACCATCATAAAGTTTCAGGTACTGGTTGCTTTTATCTATTGCCCAGGTAACTCTCCAGTGAAGTAATGGGTTCTTTACAATTTTACCTTCAATTTCAGCTTCGGCTCCTGTCCCACAACAGACAATTTTATTTATATATCCTCTTCTCAAAGCTTCTTTGATAGTGTAATAACTTTCAGCTCCTTTTGGAACTTTGTGGCCGAATTCCCCTATCCTTGAAGGAATCATGAAGACGATTTTCATCATGGTATCAGGTTACTCCAAGTACCCAAGCGATTTTAGCCTTTTCTTTATCTCTTCCTCATCGTCCCTGGTGTAAACCCCGCCCTCTCCGTCCCCTTTCTCATCCACGCACTCTTTCACACCCTCCAGCTTTTCTATCAGCTGTTCTAAAACATAGGCTACATATTCATCCACACTCTCAAACTTCGATGATTTGACTCTCCTGGCAATCTTTTCATATATCTCGTCAGGTATTGACAGACCTTTACTCATTTCAATCCATCCCTCTAAAATCTGCAATCATCTCATCAATTGCTCTTTCTATTAAAACCTTTTCTCTATCAATTTCTTCATCTTCATACAGAACCTCCCTCCTTGCATGGCTGCTCCCCTCTTTGAATATCTCTTTTAGAACCCTGCCGTCCATATCTCTTGGAATGGGTATCCCGTACATGTGCAGGATTGTTGGTGCAATGTCTAAGATACTCATTCTGTTAATCTTTTCTCCACTTTTAATATCAGGCCCATAAGCAATGAATATGCCTTCAAGTGCGGAGTGATGAGCCCCTGTAATTACCCTCTTCTTCCTGCCGCTGACAATATGCCTGGACGGTATGGGTGTAGTAGAATAATCCCCGTCAGTTACTATCACTATATCCGGTACGTCCTTCACATAATGCCCTGAATATATCTCCTCTCTTTTCCAGGCTTCCTGGATGATATTTTTTCCGTCCCTGTCTTTCAATTTCAACAGCTTTTTTATAATCTCTTCACGTACGGTTTCGTATCTTTCCTGACAGACTTCTCTGTTAATGCTTATGCCCAGCCGGTCTTTGTAAGCTGTGGTAGATTCCCAGTCAACCCCTGGCAGAAGTGTTCTGGGTTTCGTTTTTCCCTCTTTCCCTTTTGTAATAGAATTTTTTACAGCCCTCAACTTAACCTTTTGGGGTACTATCCTGCTGGCATATGAAATTAATGCAGCTATAATTTGTCCACCTATCTTTCCTCCTTTCATCTTCAAATACCCCTCTTTTTGAAGCCAGGTATTGACGTGGAAGTTTCTGGTAGGTGCTGTTTCAAAGCCGTGGTCAGAGAAAATAAAAACATTCCAGTCTGGAACACCATCACATATCTTTGCCAGTTCTCTGTCCAGGAATGTGTAATAATCTTCCAAAAATCTCTTAGAATTCCATAAATAATGCTGTAGGATATCTGTACCTTTTACAAAAAACATCGCAAAACCAAACTTCTCCCTCTTCAATATTGTCCTGAAAATGTTAAACCGCGATTTAGTTATTTTTGTCTGATTTTTGATGAGGTATTCATAATTGTAATCAGGGAAATCACTGCTTCTGATATCAACCAGATCCATCGGGATATCAAATTCCCTTTTAATAGATTCAGGATAGGTGAATTCCGACTTTCTACCTGGTATCGGGTATCCCGACACAATGACCCCCCCAGATCTTCCAGGAGGATAGGTAATTGGCATATTGAAAATAAGTGGTTTTTTACCGTCTTTATTTAGATAGTCCCAGATAGTTGGAGAAGGTATATCTTTTGATGAAATGACCCTACCATCCTTCATGAAATCAAATAAACCTAGTTTTCCAGGATTTAGACCTGTATATAATGATGGCAGTGCAGGTGATGTCAATGGCGGTATAGTACTCCTGACAGTACCATAAACGCCATTTTTGATGACTTTTTTAAAAAAAGGAAGTTTCCCTTCCTCTATCCAGGGTTTGATGAGTTTCCAGGGTGCGCCATCAAGGCCAAGAACTATCACATTATGCATTATAATCCTTCTTTACTTAAACAGAGCCTTTGCATTTTCAAACATTACTATAAATTACCTTCACATCTTCACCAGGAGCTCGGCATTCAGTATCGAGGCACCTGCTGCCCCTCTGATGGTATTATGTCCCATGCAGGTGAACTTGAAATCCAGGATGGGGTCTTCCCTGACCCTGCCGACAGTTACAGCCATGCCGTTCTGTGTCCCCCTGTCAAGCCTGGGCTGTGGCCTATCTGCTTCCTCTCTTACAATTACAGGATTTTCCGGTGCAGTCGGCAGGCCAAGTTCCTGCGGAATGGCCTTGAATTCTCTCATGACTCTTTTTACAGCTCTTATATCAATACCACCCCTATCAGATGCGTCTCTCGTCTTTACGAATACAGATTCTGTGTGGCCGTCTATTACCGCGACCCTGTTGCACGATGCCGATACGGTAAAATCTGCCGGAACTATCTTCGAGCCGTCAAATTCGCCCAGTATCTTCAAACCCTCCATCTCGACCTTCTCCTCTTCTTTATTTATGAAAGGGATGAGGTTGTCCAGGATTGCCATTGACGGCACACCTGCATAACCCGCGCCTGAAACCGCCTGCATGGTCGAGACAAATACCTGCTCGATACCGAAATTGTCATAAATCGGTTTTAACGGCAGGACAGCCATCACAGTCGAACAGTTCGGGTTGGTGATTATCGCACCGTCCCATCCCCTGTTCTCTCTCTGTACTTCCAGCATCTCTAGATGCTCCGGGTTGACCTCGGGTATCAGGAGCGGGACATCCTCTGCCATCCTGTATGCAGACGCATTTGAAGCGACCGTTGCACCGGACTTTGCAAACTCTGGCTCGACCACTTTTGCAATACCTGAAGGCAGGGCTGAGAATACTATGTCTGCCTTCACGTTCTCAGGCTTCGTGTCTTTTACGATAATATCTTTTACTTCATCTGGGATATGTTCGTCGAGATACCACCGGGTGGCTTTTGAGTAGGGTTTGCCCGCGGACTTCGATGATGCCGTGAGATCAGATATCTCAAAGAAGGGATGACCTACCAGGCCCTGGATGAATCTCTGGCCTACCATGCCGGTAGCTCCGAGTACAGCGACATTTATAGTTTCCATGGTAACAGATATAGATGTCATTATATTATAAAAGTTATTCCATGATACAGTATTGTTCTATCATGAAAATTAAGAGAAATATACTCTTTGAAGATAAAGATTAATCAGAGATTAATCATCCTGGAGTATCTTTCACTCATCCTCCTCACTGCCGATCCGTGCCTCTACCGTGATAAACACCGGGCCGCGGACATCTATCTTTTTGCTGTATGTGGTTATATATCTCCTGGCAGCATCGTCGAGTTTAACGTTTATGTCTGCCACATTCCTCACTATCGGGACGCGTATTCTCACCAGAGGCTTATCCGCCTCTATTGCCTTCTCAATCTTATAAGCAGCAAGATTTGCAATCCCATCAATGTATCTTATAGAGCAGGGGACACCTCCTTTCCTGATATCGCCTGAACCGGCTGGCGGGATTCCATAGATATTATTATTATAAACAAAGATCTCGTTAAAGGCAGCAGGGCCTAAAAGCCTTGTTTTCTCCTCCCGTTCAATCAGCTTAATGCAGACCTTTTTACCGAGAACCGCTCCCGAATAGACCTGGAACTCGCAGGGGCTCGGCTCGTCTTTGTATCTCTCCCCGATCCTTACTATCATCCCGGCTATGGCCTTTCCTTTATCAGATGCAGGCACTTTGTCAATATTTACCATCCTCGAAAGTTCTTCATCAGTAAGTATCCATTTTCCATAAAATTGCGGATATACCATCTCCCTTACATCCTTAAAACCGTAGAGCACCATAGAGAGCCTCTCCACACCAAGGCCGAGGTTCATTACAGGATATTCGATCTTGTAACGCGACAGTGCCACAGGACTGTAAACCCCAAAGGTTGCAACTTCAACAAAACCCAGGTCATTGTGGTATGCATAGACCTCGGTCTGCGTATCCGGGGTATAGTATTTTGACTTCTTCTCGTCTGGAAGGAACTTGAACCTTTCAAATCCAAACCTGGACAGAAGCCCTTCTGCAACCGCCTTCCCCTCCTCAACGCTCGCATCCTCTGCTGCAACAACGCAGGACGCCGAGTAATGTGTCCTGAGATGCGTCTCGTCTTCGCTCTGCTCTCTCCTAAAACACCTGTCAATCGAGAACAGCCTGATTGGCAGGGGTTTTTTGTTTATCAGCTCGGCAAGTGTCAGAAACCACCCGCTTGTCATGTGTGAGCGGAGCGTCATCTTTGTGGCACTGGGCTCAAGGCGTTTGAATTCAGGGAACACGGTATCCAGTATCTTCACTGCAAGAGAGGTATCAACGTCCAGCACCTCGCCGATTTTATAAATGAGGTCATCCCCTCCAAACACACCTTTCTTGTATCTGTGAAGCACGTCCTGGAGTCCGTCTCTGTTAGCTTTATCTACTTTAACTCCCATCCCCTCAATCTCTTTTATCCGGTCATCGCCAAGACCCACATCCGGCCTTGGCAGGCCCCCGAGATAATAGCACCTGTCAAGGACTGCTACCGCTTCAGGGCCGAACTGTTTTTTCACCTGTTTATCTTCGATAAATATAGGGTTTATGACCTCACTAAAACCCATATCCAGATAGGCGTCCCTGAGCCTGCTGACCGTGTCAGGGATGATGTGCGCAACACCTGTCCCTGCTGTCCCGGCAGTTTTACTCTTTTTATAATCTCTGTAATCCCTCTTCTCGCCTTTCCGTCCGCCTTTCAGGACAAGGTCTTTTGTATCAAGCCAGGTCTTCTCAAAGTCTTTTTGAGCCTGTTTTTGGATCTTTTTTGCGTTCCAGAGTCCCAATTTAATCACTTATGAAAAGGAGTCGCGGGTAGATTATAAATGTTTCTCCGAAAGAAATTAAAACCCGTGTTCCAAATTTAAGGGGATGTAAGCGAACAGGAACAAGGCGTGAAGGATGGTATGGACGATAGATGATATATGGACGAGGATGAGCGAGGTATAAAATGAAGGTGTATATAGAGACTTATGGCTGTACAATGAACCAGGGTGATACAGGGGTGATGATTGGGATTATCGAAAAAGAGCACGAGCTGGTGGACGATGCTAGAGACTGTGATGTCGCTGTCATCAACTCCTGTGGAGTAATCGGGTTCACTGAACGAAAGGTCCTAAAGAGGGTCTCCTGGCTTAGAGAAAACAACAAAAAAGTCGTCGTTGCCGGATGCCTTCCAGGAATCAACCCTAACGCAGTAAGGGACTCTATGGCAGACGCAGTAATCACGCCAAAAAACCTCTTCCAGATAAACAGGGCGATTGACACGGCATTAAACGTCCGGTCATCCTCTCCTCTTCCGGGTCAGAGGGGTCAGAGGAGTCGGGGGGGTTGGAGGGGTCAGAGAGGTCATGCTATAGAAGGCCAGGATATAATAAACGTAGACCCCCGCCGTTTCAGAAAGAGGTTAAATAAAACAACGGCAATTGTACCAATCGCTGTCGGATGCCTTGGGAAATGCAGTTATTGCGGAACACGGCTTGTCAGGGGCAGGCTTAAGAGTTTTGAGCCTGATGCTATAATTGAGGAGGTAAGAGGATGTGTGAGACACGGTATTAGAGAGGTCAGGCTGACCGCCCAGGATACAGGCGTCTATGGTATCGACAGGGCTGGTCTAAGTCCAAGACTCCCGGGCCTGCTTGAAAAGATCTCTGAAATCCCGGGTGAGTTCAGGATGAGGGTGGGGCTGATGAACCCCAAGTATGTCCTCGAGATACTCGATGAACTGGTGGAATCTTTTAGAAATGAAAAGATTTACAAGTTCCTGCACGTCCCTGTCCAGAGCGGGGACGACAGGGTTTTGGAAGATATGAGGCGAGGGTATACGGCAGACGATTTCAGGGCGATTGTCAGGTCTTTCCAGGAGAGGTTCAATGACCTTACACTGTCAACAGATATAATCGTCGGCTATCCGACAGAGGACGAAGAATCGTTTAGAAAGACGTTGGATCTGATAGAAGAGGTCAGGCCAGATATAATAAATATCACAAGATTTTCCAAACGCCCGAACACACCTGCAGCGAAATTGAAAGACATGCCTGACAGGTGTAAAAAAGAGCGGTCAAGGAAACTTACTGCACTCCATCAAAAGATTGGTGCTGAGAACAATAAGCGGTTTATCGGGAGGGTGGTGAAGGTGCTTATTACTGAAAACGGGAAAAACGGGACGCTGCTTGGCAGGACCGGTGCTTACAGGCAGGTTGTCTTAGACCAGGGGCGATATGGGAAATTTGTCAGGGTAAAAATAACAGGGGCGACTGCTACATATTTAATTGGCGAACAATTTTGATGGCTGTTTCAAACTCCTTCAAGATATCTTCCATATTTATTAAATTGATTTCCAGTAGTGTCAATAGAGTGAGTGTCAATAGAGAGATATAGATTCGGGCTTAATTGGGTAAACAATCTGGCAAAGATTTTAAAAGAGATATAATTAATACCATTAGTTTAGAGGCATTTATAGAGGCATTTAGAATGGATGAAGGTAAGCAGGAAATTTTCAAATTCACGAAGATTTATCTAATATTTATTGTCGCAGGATTTTTTATTTTTGGAACGGTCAGCGGGATTTTCATACATTCTTTTGTTACTAAAAAAGAAAGTACGGTTTCAGCAGGGAACGTAGCACCTGTCAACTATGTACCGGTATCTTACGATGAGATCTATGATATGTTCGCCTGTCCGTGCTGCGGAAATCCGATTGATTCCAACTGCTGTCCTCTTGCTGTGGAGCGGAAGAATTATGCAGACGGCCTTATTGACAGCGGTATAGGCAGGGATAGGGTAATACACCAGTATGTCAAAAAGTATGGAGTAAACTCTTTTAGAAATGAGTCTGCGAGGGAGGAGTACAGGAACTATCTTATGGAAAACGCACCAAAAGATAGGCCAATAATGGAGATATCTCCAAGAGAGATTGACCTTGGGAATGTGAGCTCTTCAGCAGGGATTATAAAAACCACGTTTAATATAAGAAATACTGGCAATACAAAACTTGTGATCAATAAAATTGAGACCTCGTGCGGTTGTACTTCTGCATACCTTACAATTAGAGGCGTGGACAGCCCAAAGTTTGGTCATTGGATGGTTGAGCCTGTTGAACCTGTCCCGGAAGGCTGGGAAGTCTCGCTGTCTCCAGGCGAGAGTGGGATTTTGACTGTGGAATACAACACCACATTTCACCCGGGCGATGCAGGTTTAGGTTTTGCTATCAGGACAGTTACTATATTTTCAAATGATCCTATCGAGCCTGATGTAGAGGTTAGAGTCCTGCTCAACCAGGTGGACTGAACCGGTACGTAATGGGTCATGCCCAATAATGAATTAACTCCTGCACAAATGTAGGTTCCTGCTCTCAGGAAAAGATGGGGGTGGCTATATTTGACAGTATAAAAGAACTATAAAAACTCCCGTCGTGTGTCCTACTCCCTAACACCCGTAATCACAGCAGGGACTTTCCCTTGTGCTTATACGGGGACCCTCTTAAAATAAAAGAGAAAGGACAGATGTCCAACGGGATATATTGTGTTCGGGGCAATGGTTGGCCTTACACTCATCGATAGCATCCAGGCAGTAACTCATGCAGGAACCCATAAATGCCCAGTGTACCCTCGTTATCTTGCCCCTGTTATCATTGATCAAACAGGTCTTCGAATAAGAGGGCTGTATCTTACAGCCATGGTTAACATTCAAAAGGTTTTTAAGAGCAGACCGACTTATCTTTATAAACTCTCTAAATATAAACTCTCTAAACACCCTGCTTTAATCAGGTGATAATCATGGAAAAGGATAATGAGATTTTAAAGATTCTGGAAAAAGATGCAAGGCTCACCCCTGCACAGATTGCGACAATGACCGGTCTAACTGAAGAAGATATAAAAAAGAAGATAAAAGAGTACGAAGAAAAAAACATCATCCGCAAATATAAAACGGTCATCAACTGGGAGAGAGTCGGCGAAGAGCCTGTTTTCGCGCTGGTGGATGTAAAAGTCGCCCCGCAGCGGGACAGGGGATACGACGCTGTAGCAGAACGCATCATGCGTTTTTCTGAAGTAAAGGCACTCTATCTCATCTCCGGGACATACGACCTCTCCGTACTGGTCGAAGGAGGAGATATGAAAGAGGTTGCATCATTTGTCTCTGAAAAACTCGCACCACTTGACCAGGTGCAGGGTACTGTTACCCATTTCATCATGAAAAGATATAAAGAGGACGGGGTAATACTGTTCGATAAAGAGGAATCAAGAAGGCTGGCTATAAGTCCATGAAAATGAAACTATCAAACCGCGTAAAAGTCGTGCCTCCCTCCGGGATACGCAAGTTTTTTGAGATGACTATCGGGATGGAGGACATCATATCCCTGGGCGTTGGAGAGCCTGACTTTGTTACTCCATGGCATGTCAGAGAGGCATGCGTATACTCCCTCGAAAAAGGTCATACGATGTATACCTCAAACTACGGGCTAATAGATCTCAGGAGTGAGATATCAAAGAACGTGAGAGGCAGGTATGGAATCGGCTATGACCCGGAAACCGAGATACTCGTTACAGTAGGTGTAAGCGAGGGGTTTGACCTTGCGCTAAGAGCGGTTGTCGATCCAGGGGACGGGGTGCTCATCCCAGAACCCTCGTATGTGTCTTACAAACCGTGCACCATATTTGCAGGCGGGGAACCGGTTATTGTGCCGACAGATGTTGAAAACGATTTCAAACCCGGGGCAGAAGAGATTGAAGAGAAGATTACAAAAAAGACAAAAGTACTGGTTTTAAGCTATCCGAACAATCCCACCGGTACAGTCCTGAAAAAAAAAGAGCTGGAAGAAATTGCAGATATTGTAGTTGAACACGGGCTGACTGTCATCTCTGACGAGATATACGACAGACTGACCTATGATGGGAGGCATACCTGTTTCTCTGCTCTAAACGGGATGAAAGACCACACGATATATCTAAACGGATTCTCAAAGGCTTATGCAATGACGGGATGGCGGGTAGGATATGCATGCGGGAACCCCGAAATCATCGAGGCGATGATGAAGATCCATCAGTATTCGATGCTCTGCGCACCGATTACAGGCCAGATGGCAGCAATCGAGGCACTAAAAAACGGTGAAAAACAGGTCAGGAAAATGAGAGAAGAATACAACCAGAGACGAAAGCTGATTGTAAAAAGGCTAAACGATATCGGGCTTACGTGCTTTGAGCCGAAAGGTGCGTTTTACGCGTTTCCGTCTGTGAAATCCACCAGACTTACATCTGAAGAGTTCTCTGAAAGGCTGATAAAAGAAGAGAAAGTGGCAGTGGTACCGGGGAACGTATTCGGGGATTCAGGCGAAGGATTTATCAGATGCGCGTATGCCGCATCCCTGGAAGACATTGAAGAGTCAATGGCACGAATGGAAAGGTTTGTTCAAAGAACGTAGATGCAGTCACAGTCACAATCACAACGTCACGGGGTTATTGATGATATCTGTGATATTGACGAATCAGGGATTAAATAACGATTTAAACAGTCAAAGAACCCTGGAAACGAAATATCGACACATTCCACCCCTCTTACAAGCGTTTGACCTTCAGCCATAAGCCCTGCGACTGTCAGCGCCATCGCCATCCTGTGGTCGCCATGCGACAGCACCACCGCACCATTTATCCTGCCCTCACTGCCCGCCCCATCTATTGTAAGTCTATCCCTCTCTTCTTTTATAACCACGCCAAACTTTGAGAGTTCTTCTGCACAAGAACGAACCCTGTCGCTTTCCTTATACCTGGCATGTTCGATATTCTTTATAACCGTCTTTCCATCTGCCTTCAACGCCAGGGCTGCAACAGTTGGCAGGAGGTCAGGGGTATCTTTCAGGTCTATTTCAATACCTTCAAGCCCACCGCTGCCTTTTACAACTACTGTGTTTTCTTTAATATCCACATCTGCCCCCATGTCCTTCAATATCCCTACGATCGCCCTGTCGCCCTGTTTCGAATGTCCTGGGAGGTTTCTTATAGATATCCTGGAACCGGGTGTCACGGCAGCAATTGCCATGAAATACGATGCAGAAGAGAAGTCACCTTCCACGACATATTCCCCTGCCATGTATCCACTAATAGACGAGGCAGGGACTTTGAACATCTCATAATTATCATTGACCACAAAGACCCCGAATCTCTCCATGATATCGAGCGTTATATCGACATAGGGTCTGGATTTTAGCGGAGTTGTAACAGATATTTTAACATCCTCACCTGCATACGGCGAGGCTATCAGCAGGGAAGAGATGAACTGTGAGCTGATGTCGCCCCTGATTCTTACATCCCCGCCTCTTATCCCGCCGCCTTTTATCATAACTGGAGGAGTACCGTCTGATTTTACCGACACAGCCTTCACATCGAGCTGGTTTAGGGCATCGATGAGCGGCTGCATAGGTCTTTTCTGTAAGGACTCATCCCCTGTCAGTACGACCTCGCCGTCAAGGGCAGCAACGCCTGATATCAGCCTGATTGTAGTGCCAGAATTCCCGCAGTCTACTGCACGTTCTGGGGTCTTCAGCTCTCCGCCTGTCCCATCAATCACCACGTCTTTATTTTGCCAGGTCTCCACACCTGCACCAAACGCCTTACAGGCATCAAGCGTCGAATTCGTATCACCTGCCAGGAGCGGGTTTCTTATAACAGACCTTCCCCTGGCAAGAGATGCGATAACAAATGCGCGATGCGTATAGCTCTTTGACGGCGGAGCGGTTAATGTCCCTTTTATACCTTCGATCTTTTTGACTTTTACATCCATTTTTTTCAAAGCTCTGTTGTTTGAGATTCAAGAGACTCAAGACTTTAATCAACACTTAACTACAACACTCAACTACGGCATAAGCAGGCCTGCTGCGTTCATGGCATAGCCAAAAAACGGCATGGGATACACACCGATTATCAAAAGCATTATAACCGCAATCACCATCGGCACTACAAACGCCATCGGCTCATCTACCCGCTTCACATCCTTGACTGGTATAAAATACATATTTTTGATGAGCCTGCCGTAATAATAAACCGACATTGCGCTGTTTATCAGGACAGCCACAGCAAGCAGTACCATAAGCCCGCCTGCCTTAACCGTTGCAAGTAGAAGGAAGAATTTGCTTACAAAACCACCGAAAGGAACAATCCCTGTAAGAGAGACCAGGAATATCATCATACAAAACGCTGTCACAGGTGCGCGTTTTGAAAGCCCGATATAGTCATCGATGGTCTCACCTATAAGCTTATAGGAAATGAGCGCGACTGCAATGAACGCCCCACCTTTCATGAATGCATGTACCATAATATGGAGCATGCTCGATGCAAGCGCGAACTGGCCGACATACCCCATCTTCGATGCCACTGCAAGCCCGACAAGGATATACCCTGCCTGGGCAATACTCGAATACGCGAGCATCCTTTTAACATTTTTCTGCGCTAGTGCAGTCACGTTCCCGAACGTCATAGTTATGACCGCAAGTATCGCGACGACCGCACCCCACTCGACCCGCAGCGCTATCAGCAGGACAATCATGACACGAAACGCTGCTGCAAACGCCATCTTCTTCGAACCTGCGGCAATAAACGCGCTTATCGTAGTCGGCGCTCCTTCATAGGTATCAGGCGCCCACATCTGGAACGGTACTATCGCCATCTTGAACCCGAACCCTGCAATGAGAAATATTGCACCAAGGAATGCTATAGGCATCAGGTTCAGGCCGGAATTCAGTATCTGCGGCGCATCCATTATGCTTGTCGAACCGGTTACGCCGTATATGAGAGATATCCCAAAGAGCAGAATCGCTGAAAAGAATGCACTCGGTATAAAGTACTTAACTGCAGCTTCAATAGACCGCTTATCCTCTCTCCTGAACGCCACAAGCGCATAACTCGAAATGCTCGTAAGTTCTATACCGACATAGAGTGTAATCAGATCACCTGATGAAGCCACGAGCATCATCCCAAGAGTTGCAAACAGGATGAGAGAATAGTATTCTATCTTGCCCCTATCATCCTTTATGAAATCAAAAGATGCTATCACAACAAGTATCGAAACACTCAAAAACACCGCCTTAAAAAACATGGCGAACGGATCGATAATTATAAATCCGTTAAACATGGTCCCGCTGACATTTCGCAGTGTCACAAGAGACACAAGCGATATCACAAGTGCAGCCAGGCTTAGATATCCCAGGTTCTTTTTATCTTTAATGAAAACCGATAAACACAGGATTGCAAGCGCAGCTACCAGTATCACAATCTCCGGCAGTACTGCGGTGTAGTTCACACCGGTCATAGCAGTCGTAGCAGTTATCTCAGTCATGGCAGACCCCACCTCGGCAGATAGATCAAAATTACAACCAAAAAGAATATCAACGCAAGTATTGCAGTCGAACTTACGACCTGCAAACGCATCGGGATTTTCGGGAACCGCTTCATCTTCTCTGCGGTATCCCTTCCCCTAATCATGTCATACATTATATCGATAGCAGCAAGCGGGTTCCTGCTAAACCACAGCGGTACTCCTGGTATCTTGAAAAAGAACCACTTCTCGGTAAGCTTGCCAAATCCTGCAACAGGATTGAAGATTATCCAGGAAAACAGCCTGCCGCCCTTCCTGTAGAACCAGTCGGTATCAAGGACAATATATGGTTCGCCTTTAAGATGTTTTCGGAGCAGGAAGAACCCAAGTGCTGTAAATAACACTATCTGCATCGTCCCTATCACGTGTTCGACTGTATAGGGAACAAAATCGACAGGAGGATATGGCAGGAGACTATACAAAACTGCGGGATACGCCCCAATAAAGATGCACAAAGATGCGAGAAGGCCCATGGCAAGCAGCATATTTACAGGTGGTTCTTTTACCCTTATACCGGAATCTCTGCCAAAGAACGTGAAATAAGGAAGCCTTAGACCTGTGTAAAGGAACGTCCCGGCAGAGGTGAGGGTCAGCATGAGCCACACCAGCGGCAGGTGGTTTTCTGCTGAAGCTGAGATAATCATTGATTTTGTCACAAATCCGCTGAACAGCGGAAACGCTGAGATAGAAAACGCGCCAATCATATAAAGTACGAGTGTTATCGGCATGGTCCTGTATATCCCGCCAAGTTCTGTGAGCTTGCTTTTCCCGGTCATATAGAGGACTGCACCAGCCCCCATGAAGAGCAGACCTTTATAAATGATATGGCTGAACGCGTGGGCAGATGCCCCGTTTAGAGCCAGGGCGGTTCCCATCCCGACACCTGCAACCATATAGCCTACCTGACTGATGAGAGAATATGCAAGCATCCTCCTGATATCGTTCGAGATTACTGCAAAGATAACGCCGTATACTGCCATTACTGCACCAAGCCAGATGAGGATATCCACACCAGGGAACGCCCTTATCAGGACATAGACTGCGGTTTTGGTTGTAAATGCGCTCAGGAACACAGTCCCTGTGACCGTTGCCTCGGGATATGCGTCAGACAGCCATGCAGAGAACGGGGGGACAGCCGCATTTATTATGAAACCTATAAGGATGAGATAGGAATCCAGCCCGCCGTATTCTATCGGTCCAAATTCAATAGACCCTGTATTAATGAAATGTATGACAATCCCGCCTAAAAGGAAAAGCCCGCCGGTGATATGCACCATGATATATCTAAATCCTGCACCAATAGCATCCTTTGTCCCGCGGCACCATATCAGGAATAGTGAGGAAACCGCCAT
>WAQR01000101.1 GCA_015520145.1 Candidatus Hydrothermarchaeota archaeon | reverse complement strand
TAGAGGTTGTAGACGAAGCTGTCGATGTTGTCGATTATGAGGATTTTCATCTCTTTCCCCCCGCCTTCTCGACCGCCCTGAGCATCCCCTTTCCCTTGTTCACGGTCTCGTAGTATTCCTTTTCAGGGTCAGAATCCGCAACAATCCCTGCCCCTGCCTGGACATATGCCCTGCCGTCCTGGAACACGATTGTACGGATGGTTATCGCAAAATCCATATCTGAATCGAACGAAAAATAGCCGATAGCCCCTGCGTATATTCCCCTTCTCGTCGGTTCGAGTTCTTCAATTATCTGCATTGCCCTGACCTTGGGTGCCCCGCTTACCGTACCCGCGGGAAAAGATGCCTCAAATGCGTCAAAAGAGTCCATGCCGTCCTCCAGCGTCCCGACGACATTCGAGACAAGGTGCTGGACATGCGAATATCTCTCAAGCCCCATGAACTCGTCCACCACAACAGACCCGAACTTCGAGACCTTCCCGACATCGTTTCTACCAAGATCCACAAGCATCACATGTTCAGCCCGCTCCTTCGGGTCGTTTGCCATCTCCCTTGCCAGGGCTTCGTCCTCGACCGCGTCCTTTCCCCTGGGCCTTGTGCCTGCAATAGGCCTTACGATAACTCTGTCGCCATCAGTTCTAACAAGTATCTCGGGGCTTGAGCCAGCGATTTTCAGCCTGTCAAATTCCAGAAAGTACATGTAAGGCGAGGGATTGATCTCCTTTAGCATCAGATAGACATCAAACGGGTCATGTTCGACTTCCAGCACGAATCTCTGTGAGAGTACAACCTGGAAGATGTCGCCGGCATAGATGTATTCCTTTGCCTTTCTCACAGCCTCTTCAAACTCCTCTTTTTCAAAATTGCTTCTAACATCCAGCTTCTTTTCACAAAACTCGATATCGAGAGGGACGGCATTTTTCAGGGTATTTTCAAGTTCATCAAGCTGTTTTTCCGCATCCTCAGCTCCTTTTTCGATATCGTCCTTATCTTCTATCATCATGTTCGAGATCAGCATGACCTCGTCCTTCCAGTGGTCAAACACGATAAGGTCCTTTACCAGCATGAACTCTGCATCACAGTGTCCGAGATGGTCTGGCGTACCCCTGCCGATGTCCTCGAAATACCGCACGATATCATATGAGAAATATCCTAAAAGCCCGCCAAAAAATTTCGGCAGCCTGCCATCTTTTGCGACATTGTATCTTTTAATAGCGTCTCTGAAGAAATTCATTGGATTCCCTTCAACTTTCGATTCCTTCCCGTTTATGGAAAGGGTAGCGTGTTTCAGTTTTATCAGCTTTACAGGCGAACACCCCAGAAACGAGTACCTGGCAATCTTCTCCCCGACTACCGCAGACTCTAAAAGAAACGAATACCTGGATCTTTGTCTAAGTGCGGCATATACGTCCGTCGGCTTTAGCCCTGTCTTCACAGTCCTGGTTCTGGGTATTATGCATGGGAATCCCAGCCCTGCGGCAGTCTTTTTGATGTCATCCATGGACAAGTTCCTCCACTTTCTTTTTGATGTCGTCAGATTTCATTATCGAGGTGCCTATTAAAGCGGCATCGCAGTATTTCAAAACCGATTTCAAATCACCAGGCGATGAGATCCCGGATGCGCTGATTTTTATCCCGCTGATATCTTTTGAGAGTGTTTTTGACCTCGTAAGGTCGATTTTTAGAGTGTCTTTGTCGCGGTTGTTTATCACGAATATCTCAGCCCTGGCACGGGTTGCATTTTTTATATCATCGATACTGTGGATTTCGACAAGGGGTTCCATTCCAAGCCCTCTTGAGATGCCGATCATCTCTTCAAGCCCCGCCTGGTCGAAAAAACTGGAGATTAGAAGCAGGGAGTCTGCCCCGTAATAATAGGACTCGAAGACCTGACTTTTGTCGAAGATGAAGTCCTTTCGCAAAACAGGTATATTAGACTTTTCTGCCGCTTTTGATACGGCCTTTAGGTTTTTAACGCTCCCGCCAAAATATCTCTCCTCTGTCAATACCGATATCCCGCACGCCCCGCCGCCTATCATCTCCACTGCAAGCCCTGCCGGATCTGGGATATCTCTTATTTTTCCCGTAGGTGAGGACGGCTTTATTTCCGAGATTACAGGGTTTAGCCCATCCTCTTTCTTTTTTATTATCGCATCTTTAAAGCTCTTGGGCTGTCTGTCAATCCTGACATCTTTGTCAAACCGCACATATCTTGATTTACAGTCTTTAAGAATCGTATCAAAGTTCATTACCATCTGTCCCATCGGTCACCAATCCTTTGTACATTTATGAGCATTGTAGTATATGTTTGCACTCTATAGATAGGGCGTTGGTCTATATAAACCTTCTGGTTGGAACAAGGGTCTATTTTCAGAGATACTGTTGAGGGTATTCGACCATATATCATTCCATAGAAGACGTCATCAATATATTTCATCCCGAAACCTACTTATGACCTATCCCTATTAAATGACGTACATGCCTCCATGCGACATCTGCAAAAAAAACTCAATATATTTCAGGCGCTCCAGCGGTCAGCGGTTCTGCCGCGAGCACTTCATAGAATACTTTGAGAAGAAGGTGAAAGACACAATCTCAAAAGGGAGGATGATCAAAAGGGGTGAAAAGATAGGAGTTGCGCTTTCAGGCGGGAAGGACAGCACAACCCTGCTCGAGATACTGACCAAGATGGGAATCGACACCCCTGCCATCCTCATCGACGAAGGAATAAAAGGCTACAGAGAAAAGACGATTAAACATGCAAAAGAACTTTGCAAAAACCTCGAAGTACCACTACACATCATCTCATTTGAAGAGGTCTTTGGACACACCCTCGACCGGATAAAAAAGACCGCACCAGAAAACGCGTGCACGTACTGCGGGGTCTTTCGAAGAACGCTCCTAAACAGAACGGCCAGAGAGCTTGGACTGGATAAACTTGCCACAGGCCACAACCTGGACGACGAGACCCAGGCTATCCTGATGAACTACATCCGCGGCGACATCAACAGGCTAATAAGGCTTGGGACATCAGCGGGCAAAAAAGGTATGGTAAAAAGGATAAAACCCCTAAAAGAGATGCCAGAAAAAGAAGTTGCACTTTTTTCCATGTTAAAAGGTCTCAACGCCAGCTTCGACGAATGCCCGTACCAGATATCATTTAGGTCAGGCATCAGGGATTTCATAAACCGCCTTGAGACCAGGAATCCCGGTATAAAATTCTCGATACTACGAGGCTACCAGAAGATTCTCCCCTATATCAGCAAACACCAATTACAAGAATTAAGAAGATGTGAAAGTTGTGGAGAACCATCATCACAAAAAACCTGCAAAACATGCAAATTACTCGACAGGATACCTGGCAGGATAAGAAAATCTTAAATACTATGAAAAACGTTCGTGTGTAAAAGTCACAAGCTCAAAAGTTTTGTGAGATTTTATAGTTATTAAAAATATAGATTGGAGCAGCATTAAATGGGAAGACGAGCACACCATCCACGAAGAGGTTCTCTTGGCTACAGTCCAAGGAAGATGGCAGCAAGACCTATAGGCCGCATCAGGTCGAAGGTTAAAGAGGACCAGGTCAGGATGCAGGGTTTTTGCGGGTACAAGGCAGGCGTTACCCACGTTACGATAATAGACGACTACAAAAACAGTATCACAAAAGGCGAGGAAATCACAACCGCCGCGACGGTTATAGAAGTCCCGCCCATGACGGTATGCGGGCTGCGGGCATATCGTGAAGGCCGACTCGGACTTAGGGTATTAAAAGAGGTCTGGGCAAACGATTTCAGCAAAGACCTGAAAAGGGCGTTTCCTGTACCAGAGAAGTTTCCAGGCAGCCTGGAAGACATCGAAAAGGTCATTGACGAATCCGAAGCAAAAGAATTAAGACTCATTGTGCACACAAACCCGAGACTTTCATCTGTCTCACAAAAGAAACCTGAAATAATGGAATTTCATATATCTGGCAGCGACATAAAAGAAGGATTCGAATACGCGAAAACAATCTTCGGAAAAGACATACGGATCCCGGACGTCTTCAAAGAAGGCGAGTTCGTCGATACAATCAGCATCACAAAAGGCAAGGGATTCCAGGGCCCTCTTAAAAAATGGGGTACAAAACACCTGCCCAGAAAGACACGAAAAGGCCACAGGACAGCAGGGACACTTGGCCCATGGCATCCATCTGCAATGATGTGGACAGTCCCGCAGTCAGGTCAGATGGGCTACCATCAGAGGACAGAATTTAATAAAAGGATTTTGAAAATCGGAACTGACGGGGAGGACATCAATCCGGATGGAGGGTTTTTGAAATATGGGTTTATAAAAAGCGATTATGTGATTGTCCACGGTTCTGTTGCCGGGCCAAGGAAACGGCACATAAAACTGAGACCTGCAATAAGGCCGCCGAGGAGGGTCCCTGACGGGATCCCACAAATAACCTATATCAGCAGGAAGTCCAAACAGGGTGTATAAGGGGTGTATAGGAAGACATGAAAGTCAATGTTTACAATTTAGATGGAAAGATAAAAAAGAAAATAACGCTCCCGCAGATATTTGAATGTGAGATAAGGCCGGACCTGATCAAGAGAGCTGTCCTATCGTCCCAGAGCAGGAGGTACCAGCCCCATGGTACAAACTGGCTGTCAGGGAAAAATACATCAGCATACTCATACGGACCAGGGCGTGGCGTTTCCAGGGTGCCGAGGATCAAAGGGAGCAGACACCGTGCAGGTGGGGCAGGTGCGATTGTCCCGCAGGCAGTAGGAGGGCGGGCTGCCCATCCGCCAAAGGTAGAAAAGAAGATTGTAAAATTTATCAACACCAAAGAAAAAAAGAAGGCCATCTCCTCGGCAATTGCAGCAACAGCGGTAAAAGACCTGGTTGCCAGGAGGGGACATGTGGTGGACAGTGTAAAGGATATCCCGCTTATCATAACAGACGACCTTGAGAAAGTGAAGACCGCAAAAGAGACAAGAGAGATATTCACAAAACTCGGCATCTGGGACGACATACTAAGGGCAAAAGAAAAGAAGATCAGGGCAGGCAAAGGCAAGAGGAGAGGGCGGAAATACAAGAAAAAGAAAAGTGCCGTAATCGTCATTTCCAAAGACGAGGGTATAAGAAAGGGTGCAGGGAACCATCCTGGAATCGATATAGTCCAGGCGAAGAACTTAAGTGCAGAGGACCTCGCACCGGGGACACACTACGGACGGCTGACAGTTTACACGGAGAGTGCACTGAAAGTACTGGAGGAGCGGTTTAGATGATAAATCCATACAAGGTACTTGTCCACCCGGACGTAACAGAAAAATCGATAAAACTGATAGAGACCGAGAACAGACTCGCATTTGTGGTCTCCAGGGACTCTACAAAACAGAAGATAAAAAACGCTGTCGAAAAGCTTTATGATATAAAAGTATCTGACGTTAACACTCTGATAACATCGAAAGGTATTAAGAAAGCATATGTCAAATTGACCCCGGAATTCAAAGCAGAAGAGATAGCCACAAGGATAGGGATATTCTAATGAATCTTATTCTTATATAAATATAATAATGTCTGATAATATAATATGTCTGATAGTTTGATAGATTGATAAAAAAATCACACAAAAGAAAAACCATAAAAAAATCATAAAACCATAAAAGAGTAGGAAGAGTAGACTAAAAATGAGCAAACGAATAACGTGTCAGCGGAGAGGCAAAGGAACAAGCACATACAGAGCACCCTCTCACAGGTATCATGGTAGTATAAAGTATCCAGAGTACCTGGACAGGGATGAAACCATGACAATAAGCGGAACGGTAACCGACATCTCTCGAGATCCGTCAAGATCTGCACCCGTGCTCGATGTAAGGTTCGATGACGGGAAAAAGGCACGTATCCTGGGTACAGAAGGGGTAAAGGTGGGAGATGTACTATCCCACGGGGCATCGGCTCCAGTCGCGCGGGGGAATACGCTGCCCCTATCCAGAATAATGGAAGGAACCCCAATCAACAATATCGAAAATCATCCTGGAGACGGCGGAAAGCTGATCAGGTCATCGGGTACATATGGACTTGTCATCTCACATGACGGGCGTAAGACAGTCATTCAGCTCCCATCAGGCACGCTCAAGACCCTCGATTCCAGGTGCAGGGCAACAATTGGTGTGGTGGCAGGTGGCGGGAGACGGGACAAGCCAATAATGAGGGCAGGTAAAATGTACAGGATGCTCGGCTCAAAGGCGAAATACTGGCCGATTGTCAGGAAAGTAAAGATGAACGCCATATCACATCCACATGGAGGCGGGTCGGGCCACCCCGGCAAGCCGACATGCGTATCAAGAAACACCCCGCCTGGAAGGAAAATAGGACTTATTGCCGCAAGAAGGACTGGAGGCAGGAGATAGGATAATCATGGTAAAGAAGAAGTTTACCTATGTGGGATATGACCTCAATGAGCTTAAAAACATGCCTTATGACAGGCTTTATGAAATCCTTCCAGCAAGAGCGCGAAGGACACTTAAAAGGGGAATGACACAGAGGCAGAAAAAACTTATAGAGAAGATAAAGAGGGTCAAAAGCGGGGAGAATATCAGGATAAAGACACACGCAAGAGACATGATAATCCTGCCGGAAATGGTGGGACTCGTAATCGAGGTTCACAACGGCCGGGAATTTGTGAGAGTGAAAATCCAGCCGGAGATGATCGGCCACTACCTTGGAGAATTCGCTCTAACAAGAAAGAAGGTCACACACGGATCCCCGGGTATGGGGGCGACAAGATCGAGTTTATACATACCCCTGAAATAAGGTGAGGACGATGTCAGGTATCGGTTATTCATATCAGAGCGAAAACGACAAGAACGTATCACGGGCAATTGGGAAAGAGATAAGGGTATCTCCAAAATTCTCCCTTGAGGTCTGTAACGAAATCAGGGGTAAACAGCTTTCAAAAGCAGAAGAATATCTAGAAGATGTAATTGCAATGAAAAAGGCTGTACCCATTAGAAGATACAACAAAGGTGTTGCCCACAGAAGGGGTCTAAAAAAGGCCTGTGCAGGGAGATTCCCGGTAAAAGCGGCATCAAAGATTTTAAAAGTTTTAAGAAGTGCCAAAGCAAACGCAGAATATAAAGGACTTGATACCGAGCGTCTTTATATAAGGCATATAAGTGCCCAGAGAGGGAGGATACTCAAAGGGATAAGGACCAGAGCGTTTGGCAGGGCATCTGCATCAAACACCCAGACAACCAATATCGAGGTTATTTTAGAAGAAAGGTGATATGGTGGCAATAGAGAGAAAATTTATAGCTGACAACATCAGGAAACTGGAAGTAAAAGAATACCTGAAAAAAGAGCTTGACAGGGCAGGCTGTGGAGAGATAGACCTCCAGAGGACACCTCTCGGCACGAGGGTAATTGTAAATGCGCAAAGGCCCGGGATTGTAATCGGAAGGAAAGGGACATCTATCAGGAAACTTACAGCCATCTTGAAGAGTAAATACGATATCGATAATCCACAAATCGAAGTAAACGAACTCGATGTCCCGGAGTTAAATGCCAAGGTCATGTCAAAAAATATCGCATCTTCACTTGAGCGGGGTATCCATTTTAGAAGGGCTGCATACACCACGCTTCGAAGGATAATGGATGCAGGCGCAAGAGGTGCGGAGATACAGATATCAGGAAAACTTACAGGAGAACGGGCAAAATCTCTAAAGTTCACAGACGGGTATCTAAAACACTGCGGAGAGCCGGCAACCAAATATGTCAGGGTTGGTATCGCCACAGCCAATCCAAAACCTGGCGTGCTGGGCGTGAAGGTGAAGATCATGCCTCCAGACGTCAAACTTCCTGACGATATCGATTTTATCACAAGCGATGTGGCAGAGGTTGAAGAGGGAGGGGATGGTGTGGAGAAGAAGGTAGAGGTAGAGAAAGCCGGAGAGAAGATAGAGGAGCTCGTCGAGGATATCCAGGAAGAACTCGAGATTGTGGATGGAGGAGAGGTACCAAAGACCAAAAAATTAAAACCAGAGAAAATAAAGAGAAAGAAAATAAAGAAAAAGAGTAAAGCAGACGAAGAACCTGGCGAAGAACCGGACGACCTGGAAGGGCCTGATGAGACCGCGCCTGAAAAACCCGGGAAAGAAGAACCGGGAAAAGAAAAACCAGGAAAAGAGGGATCTGGAAAAGAAGAGGCCATGCAAAAACCGACTGAAAAGATTGAAAAGGAAGAAAAGGCAAAAATAAAACCCGAACCAAAGAAAGAAGAGAGTGAACCAAGTGGCGATTCTAAGAAGTGAAGAAATTAACGACCTAACATTGGAAGAAATGGAAGAAAGGGTATTGGATTTGAGAAATGAATTATTACGTGAAAGATCAATGATAGCATCAGGAGGTGTACCTGAAAATCCAGGAAGAATAAATGAGATTAGAAGAACAATTGCAAGGATACTCACCATCAAAAAGCAAAAGGAAGGAGTAAAAAAATAAATGGATGTTTGTGACATTTGCGGTTTGCCAAAGGAACTTTGTGTCTGTGAAGACATTGCAAGAGAATCGCAAAAAATCAAGGTCTACACAGCCAGAAGGAAATTCGGAAAACTCATGACTGTCATTGAAGGAATAGACTCGAAGAATATCAACCTCAAAGATCTTGTAAAGACCCTCAAAACAGAGTGTGCATGTGGTGGAACGTTCAAAGAAAAAAGGATAGAACTCCAGGGAGAACACAAAAAAAAGGTCAAAAACATGCTCATGAAAATCGGGTTTTCACAGGATCTAATCGAAATAAAATGACAAAAATCTCAAAAAAAGACTTGCCAAGACACGAGTTAATTGGGCTAAAGTGTAAGGTTGTAAGGTCAACAAATCCATCGCTTCTAGGTAAAGAAGGGACGGTGGTTGACGAGACGAAAAATTTAATAGTAGTCCAAAAATATGGAAAGGAATATAAGATACCTAAAAAAGAAGTGACTTTCCAGTTCTTTTTGGGTAATGACCATGTTGAGATCGATGGTAAACTCCTGAAAAAGAGACCTGAAGATCGAATAAAATAATATAGAATACTAGTAATACTAACAAAAATAATCTGGAAAATAATCTGGAGATGTAGGTGATGACAGGAAATATTGGCATCGATAATATAAAAGTCCCAGAAGGATCGTGCAACGATGACAACTGCCCCTTCCACGGAAGCCTGAAGGTAAGGGGACAGGTGTTAGAAGGAACAGTTGTAAGCGACAAAATGCATCAGACCGCAGTAGTGGAAAAGCGATATTACCACAGGTTAAAAAAGTTTAAAAGATATGAGAAACGGACATCAAGGATACTGGCACACAATCCAGGATGCATAGATGCCGGAATCAATGACAGCGTTAAAATAATGGAGTGCCGGCCTATCAGCAAGACAAAAAGTTTTGTAATAATCTCTAAAGAGTGATTGATATCATGCATGCAGTAAAGGCGAATATTGTAAAATCTCTTCCCGCAGGTGCAAAGGTAGACTGCGTGGACAACTCAGGAGCAAAGGTAATCAAGATCATCTCCGTAATCGGCGATAAAGGTGTCAGAGGACGGATACCAAAAGCCGGGATCGGCGACCTTGTTGTGGCGTCGGTAAAAAAAGGCAGGCCTGAGATGAGGAAACAGAAAGTGAACGCCATTATCGTAAGACAGAGAAAGGAGTACAGACGACCAAACGGCCTTCGTATAAAATTCGAAGACAATGCCTGTGTGATAGTAGACGAGAAAGGCGAGCCAAAAGGCTCGGATATAAAAGGGCCTGTCGCAAAAGAGGCAGCAGAAAGATGGTCAAAAATTGCCAGCATGGCAAGCATTATTATATGATTATAAAGTGTAATAAAATGGAATGATTAATAAAGGGATGATCAACCATGGTAACAAAACAGCCAAGAAAACAGAGAAAAGCACTCCAAAACACTCCGCTCCATAAAAAACAGAAAGCCATGTCAGCGATACTTTCAGATGACCTGATAGTAGATTATGACAGGATGTCCCTTCCAGTCAGGAAAGGGGATATCGTGGAGATTATGAGAGGCCAGTTTAGAGATCACAAAGGGAAAGTTGAACGGGTGGATTTAAAGAGAGGCGTGATATTTGTGGAAGGGGCAACCGTACAAAAGGCCGATGGAACAGACAGGTTCTACCCCATCTGGCCGTCAAATGTCAGGATCACCAAGACAGAGATGAAAGACGAGAAGAGAAATAAGATTATCGAGAGGGAACAGATATGAAAAGACATCTAAAAAGACTTGCAGCACCAAGATCATGGAAGATTAAAAGAAAGGAGAATGTGTGGGTAGTAAGGCCAGGTCCAGGCCCTCACAGTCTCACAGAATCTGTTCCATTACTGCTGATAGTACGGGACTTCTTAGGTTATGCCAGTAATTCCAGGGAAGCCAAAAAGATAATAGGCGAAGGCAATATTGCTGTAGATAACGTGGTAAGAAAAGACCCCAAATTTCCAGTCGGGCTGATGGACATTATCGAGATACAAAAGGCAAAACAGAGGTGGATAGTGGTATACGACAAGAAGGGCAGAATCACTCTAAAAGAGCTTTCAAAAAGAAGCAGAAAAGCCAAATTATGCAAGATTGTTAATAAGACTGTCGTAAAAGGCGGGAATATCCAGCTAAATCTCCATGACGGGAGGAATCTTTTAATAAAGGTAAAAGACCCCAGATCACCAAAAGAAGATGTATTTAAGGTAAACGACACCCTCTTTTTAGATACCAAAAAGAACAGCATTGTAAAACACATTGAATACAAAGAAGGGAATACCGTACTTGTAACTGGCGGAAAGCACCGTGCAACGGTGGCAAAAATCAAAGAGATTCATAAGATAAAAAGTCCGCAGCCAAACAGTGTAATCCTGATATCTGACAAAGGAGAATTCAAGACAATATCTGATTACGTCTTTTTGATAGGTGAGAAAAAGCCCCTGATTAAAGAGGTGGTAGAGGTATGAATGTCATGAGGAATCTTCGCGTGTCAAAGGTCACAGTCAATATGGGTATAGGAGAGGGTGGTGAGAGGCTGGCAAAAGGAGAAGAGTTGCTGGAGAAACTAACCGGGCAAAAACCTGTAAAGACATTTGCAAAAAGCACCAACCAGACATTCGGGATTAGAAAAGGCACGCCAATTGCATGTAAGGTAACCTTAAGAAAGAAGAAAGCCGAGGAGTTCCTGAAAATGGCGCTTGATGCAGTAGACAGGAATGTATCCAGGTCAAACTTTGATGATAATGGGAACCTCTCTTTTGGAATCAAAGAACACATCGATATCCCGGGAGTTAGATATGACCCTAAAGTTGGGATCTTTGGAATGGACGTGAACCTGACCATAGAACGGCCGGGATATCGGATAAAGAGGAGGAAGGTCAATAAAAGAAAGATCCCAAAAAGTCACAGCATCTCAAAAGATGAATCAATAGATTTTATGAAAAAGACTTACAAAGTCATCGTGGAGGAATAGGTTTGGCCAAGACGAAAGTAGGCAGAGGTACAAAAAAATGTAGAAGATGCGGTTCACATGGCGCAGTAATCAGGCGATATAATTTATATATCTGCAGGCACTGCTTTAGGGAAGTTGCAATGGAAATCGGATTCAAAAAATATGAATGAGGTAACAAATATGCTTTTAGACCCTTTATCTGACGCATTATCAAATCTGAAAAACAATGAGTTTGCAGGCAACCTGGAATGTATAGTAAAACCTGCATCCAAGCTGATAGGAGCTGTATTAAATGTCATGCAGAGATACGGTTACATCGGAGAATTCGAATTTATTGACGACGGTAAATCAGGGAAGTTTAAGGTAAAACTCGTAGGAAAGATAAACAGGTGCGGTGTTATAAGACCGCGGTACTCTGTAGGGAAAGAGGACATCCTTGAGTTCGAGAAGCGGTTCCTCCCTGCGATGGATATCGGTATACTCATAATGACGACGTCCAAAGGAGTGATGTCGCACGTGGAAGCCAGAGAGAAAGGAATTGGAGGAAAACTGCTGGCATTCATATACTAAATATTAAATATACTAGACTAATGGGATAAGAAAGATCTAACTGGATAAGAAAAATAGACGATTAGGCTAGAATCAGAACAAAATGATATAATCAAAATAATAAAATAATATAGTAATCAGGGTGTAAAAATGGCCACTGCAACAGCGGAAACAGATGAACTGATAAAGGAAATAGAAGTTCCAGACGGAGTAGATGTCACAGTCCAGGAAGATACAGTCACAGTCAAAGGTCCAAGAGGCGAGATTAAAAGAAGGCTGGTTTATCCCGGGATTGAGATACTAAAAGATGACAGGAAGATACTGGTGAAAACACAGCACCCCAAAAAGAGGCAGCGTGCAATGGTCGGGACGTTTGCGTCACATATAAATAATATGATTAAAGGTGTCCTTGAAGGGTTCGAGTACAGGATGAAGGTCTTGTATTCGCATTTTCCGATTACCGTTAAAGTCTCAGGGAAAGAGGCCCTGGTAGAGAATTATCTGGGTGAGAAGATCCCGCGGCGTATCAAGATATTTGGCGACTGTGATGTGAAAGTAAAAGGCAACGAGATAACGATAACCGGAAATAATGTCGAGGAAGTAGGTCAGACCGCAGCAAATATTGAAATGCTGACAAGGGC